>NZ_JBTCWL010000018.1:0-56569 GCF_054325275.1 Oryzihumus sp. | reverse complement strand
AAGCACTTCCGCCGGAAGGTCGACGCCGAGCGCTGGCTGGCCGGTGTCTCGGTGGCCCAGGCGCGCGGTGAGTGGGTGGACCCTCGGGCAAGCCGGATCACGGTCGAGCAGTGGGCCCCGCACTGGCTGGAGGGACAGGTGCACGTGCGGCCCGGCACGCGGTTGGGCTACGCCTACATCATCAAGAACCGGGTCGTGCCGACGTGGGGCCGGGTGCAGCTGCGCCACATCGAGCACGGCGACGTGGTGACTTGGGTTGCACGGATGAGCGAGACGGGTCTGTCCCCCGCGACCCTCCGGCACACGTTCCGGGTGTTCTCGCTGATGCTGGACCTAGCGGTGAAGGACAACCGGCTGGCCCGCAACCCGGCTAAGGGCGTACGTCTCCCCCGTGCCGAACCGGCCGAGAAGCGATTCCTGTCCCACCGCCAGGTGCACGATCTGGCCCGGGAGTGCGGCGAGCCCTACGACCTCGTCATCCTCGTCCTGGCCTACACCGGCCTTCGATGGGGCGAGATGTCCGGGCTGCGCGTCGGGGACGTCGACCTCGGCCGGCGCCGGATCGCGGTCAACCGGGCCGTCACCGAGGTGTCCGGTCGGATCGTGGTGGCGACGCCGAAGAACTACCAGCGTCGTTCGGTGCCGCTGCCGGAGGTGGTCATGGACCGGATGCACGGCCTTGTGGCCCGGCGTGACCGGGAGGACCCGCTGTTCACCAGCCCGCAGGGTGGCGTGCTGCGCAACGGCAACTTCCGGCGAAACGTGTTCGACGCGGCAGCCAGTCGCGCCGGGCTGGCGGGGCTGACGCCGCACGAGCTGCGACACACGGCCGCAAGTCTCGCCGTGTCCGCCGGAGCGAGCGTCATGACCGTCCAGCGGATGCTCGGGCACTCCTCGGCGGCCATGACGCTGGATGTCTACTCGGGCCTGTTCGACGACGAGCTCAGCGACGTCGCCGAGCGCCTGAGCAGGGCCGCCGCGACCGCCTCTGCGGACTTTTTGCGGACCAACCGGGGTCTGAGCCTCGTTGAGGGCGACCCCGCCGGATCGGGACTGGGTGCCTGACCTGCGGAAATACGCGGTGCCCCCGGCAGGACTCGAACCTGCGACCTAGAGATTAGAAGGCTCTTGCTCTATCCAGCTGAGCTACGAGGGCTCGTCGCGGGTGCCCGAGGCGCCGCGAACGCCTGAAGTGTAGGCGAGCACACGGCATACCCGGGGGCAGTCCGGCAGACAGCCGGGCCGACGCGCTGCCCCGGTAGGGGCAGGGCCGGCACCCCCAGCGCGAATCCCGTTGCGGCAGCTCACGTTGCGGGCACCAACCACCGCGGTATGCCGCCCGCTTCCCTCCGCGCGCCGCCTTCCCGCAGGTCCCCCGCTTGGCAGGCAGTGGGTGAGGTGGCCTCATCCACGCGTCCAGCGGCGAATCCGTCAGAAAGCGGGTTCGCGGGCGACCCTTGCACGGTTCACTGAAGGGGTGCAGCAGACCAGCCAGGCCCCGCCGATGCGCTACTTCGACCCGCGCCTCGTCGGCACGCTCGAGTGCGAGACGTGGGTCAGCTACTACCGCCACGAGTGGTGGGCCTTCCTCAAGGCCGCGGTGCGGGTGGTGCGGCACGCCTTCGGGCTCAGCCGCACCCGCACCGCCCTCGGTGCATGGTGGGTGCTGCGGGCCAACCAGGTGTGGGCACCGTTCCCCGACAACGACCCCGAGGCGGCGCGCCAGTTCATGCGGAAGTTCTACGCGCTGGTGGCCCGGACCCACCGCGAGAACTTCGACGTCACCGAGGCGGCCCGGCTCGAGGTCGACTGGTGGCGGATCCACCGGGGCGTGCAGCGCGGCGAGAAGCCGCCCACGCCGGAGGCCGTCGAGGAGCTCGTCCAGGCGCTGCAACGGCTCTACGCCCACACCTACCGAGTCGACCCCGCCGAGGTCCGCCTCGCCGCCGAGCAGCGCGCCGAGGCGATGCGGCTCTCCGACGAGTGGGTCCGCGACGGCCACCACCGCGGCAGCCCCCTGGTCGCGCAGGAGCGGGCCGCGCTGGTCCGCTCGTATGCCGCCCTGCTGGCGGCGGTGCACACCGCCTGATGGGTCAGGTCAGAACGGTTCCGGCGAACTCGCGGCGGCGGGCCGCGAGGTCGCGCAGCAGGGCCTCCTCGCGGGCCGGTGCCTCCGGCCCACCAGCGCCGCGTGCAACGCGCATCCCCAGCACGGCCAGCTCGCTGGCCACGTCCTGGAACGCGGTCATCGCCGCCAGCGAGCGCCGCCCGCCGGTCATCCGCGCCCACACCCGGGCCCGGCGCCGGTCGGGCATCGAGGCGAGCATGCGCACCTCGGGGTAGGTCAGCCACCCGGCCTCGGCGTACGGCGCCAGGTGCACGCCGATGAGCCGGCCCTCCCGCCGGCGCGCCCACAGCGCCACCCCGATGAACGCGGCGAACAGGGGCACCTGGAGGAAGACGTAGGCCACGAGGAAGCCCTGGATCCCCGCGACAGTGGTCAGGTTCCAGGTGGCGTGCAGCGTCACCGCGGCCAGCCAGCCGAGAAGCGGGGCCAGCACCCGCGTGCTGGTGCGCCGGGTCGTCGCCGCGACGCCCAGGCCGATGCCGGTGCAGATCGTGAAGACGGGGTGGGCGAACGGGCCCATCACCCCGCGCAGGAGGAAGACCGTCGCCAGGCCGGCGCCACCGGTGTCGTGGAAGGCGCGGGCGAGGTAGAAGATGTTCTCCGCGAAGGCGAACCCGGCAGCGGACAGCCCGGCATACACCATGCCGTCGACGATGCCGTCGAACTCCTGGCGTCGCAGCCGCCAGATGAGCAGCACGACCAAGCCCTTGAGGGTCTCCTCGACCACCGGGGCGACGACGACCGCGCCGAGGGTGAGCGGGTCCTGTCCTGCGTTGCGCAGCACCACCATCGTGGACGTGTTGAGCACCAGGGCCCCCGCGCTGGCCACAAGCGCGCCCCACAGGAACGTCAGCACGAGCAGCCGGGTCGGCTCGGCCTCGAACCGGTCGAGCCACAGGAACGCCGGGACGACCACGCCCAGGGGCAGCACGGCGAGCAGGACGCCGAGCAGCGAGGCCCCCACGCCGGCGCTGACGCCGGCCGCCTCCCCCAGCACCAGCGCACACACCCCGAAGCCCACGATCATGACGGCGCCCTGGACCCAGCGGCGGATCACCGACCGCGTTCCCCACGTCATGACGCGCAGGCTAGTGCAGCCTCCCCCTTAGGGTGTCCTGCGTGACAACGAACGGTAACGACCGCGCGACCAACGACCGCATCGTGTGGATCGACTGCGAGATGACCGGCCTGAGCCTGGAGCACGACGCCCTCATCGAGGTCGCCGCCCTGGTCACCGACTTCGAGCTCAACCAGCTCGGCGACGGGGTCGACCTGGTCATCAAGCCGCCGGCCGCGGCGCTGGAGCAGATGGACGACTTCGTCCGCGACATGCACACCACCAGCGGCCTGCTCGAGGAGCTCGACGGCGGGATCAGCCTGGAGGACGCACAGAACCAGGTGCTCGCCTACGTGCGCGAGTGGGTGCCGGAGCCGCGCAAGGCGCCGCTCGGCGGCAACACCGTCGGCACCGACCGCAACTTCCTCGCCCGGGACATGCCCGAGCTCGAGGCGCACCTGCACTACCGGATCATCGACGTCTCCTCGATCAAGGAGCTCTCGCGCCGGTGGTACCCCCGGGTCTACTTCAACTCCCCCAAGAAGTCCGGCGGCCACCGGGCCCTGGCCGACATCCGCGAGTCGATCGCCGAGCTGCGCTACTACCGCGAGGCGGTCTTCGTGGAGCAGCCCGGCCCGGACTCGGACGCGGCGAAGGAGATGGCAGCCCGCCACGAGATCCCGGGCTCCTGACCTGCGCCGACACGCCACGCCTGGCGGGCTCACCGGGGGGTGGTCAGAACAGCCCGCCGGACCTAGTACGATAGGCGCCGCTGAACACGCGACCGCCACACTTGCGGCGGTCGTTCGGCATGGTGGGTGTAGCTCAGCTGGTAGAGCGCTGCGTTGTGGTCGCAGATGTCGCGGGTTCAAGTCCCGTCACTCACCCCACTGAGATCGGGCCCCGGCACCGCGCACGCGGAGCCGGGGCCCGACTGCTTCCCCGGCGCCACCCGTCACAGGGCGTGGTGCGCCGGCTCAGCCCGGCAGGAAGCTCAGGCGCACCTGCCGTTCCTGGTTGTCCACGTTGAGGTCGACGAGGCAGATGCTCTGCCAGGTGCCCAGCGCCAGCCGCCCTCCCAGGACCGGCACCGTGGCGTAGGGCGGGACGAGGGCGGGCAGGACGTGGGAGCGCCCGTGCCCGGGGCTGCCGTGGCGGTGGCGCCACCGGTCGTCGGCCGGCAGCAGCTCGCGCAACGTGGCGAGCAGGTCCTCGTCGCTGCCGACGCCCACCTCAAGGATCGCGAGGCCCGCCGTGGCGTGCGGGACGAACACGTGGAGCAGTCCGTCGCCGAGGTCCGCGGCGAAGCGGGTGCAGTCGTCGGTGAGGTCGAGGACGACGTCGTCCCGCCCGGTGCGGTAGGTCCTGGTCTCGGTGCGCATGCCCCCATGCTGCCGCCGGCGGTCCACCGACCCGGCGGCAGCCCTGCACCCCGCGTCACGGCACGGTCAGTGTCACCTTGTTGCACAGCTGGCCGCTGCCGACCGCGTTGACCTGGTAGACGTGCGTGCCGCTGGGTGGCCAGCTGTCGGTGTACGACGTCGGCCCGCCCGGGCTGGCCGTGAGGGTCACCAGCCCCGTGCTCACCAGTACGCCGCAGACGTGTGCCCCACCCCTCGTCCTTCGTGCGTAACCGCCTCATCCGCCCCTACGCCTTCGGCAGGACGCTCGCTACACTCGGCGCAACGTCACCGGCGGTGGGGCTCGCCGGACCCGAACCGTCGCCGGTCCGCCGGAGGCCAACAGTCCCTACCTGCACACCGTGGTGCTCGCGCACCCATCCCCGTCCAGGTAGGAGGATCGTCCCGTGCCATCCCGTCCCCGGCTGTCCGCCCGCGAACCGGTCGACCCCGACGTCGACGAGCGCCCGGCCCGTCCACCGCGCCGTTCCTCCTCCCGACCGGGTCACCTGCGCGACGAGGCCACCCTGGTGGGCACGATCGCCGTCGGCGGCTCGCTGGGCGCCCTCGCCCGGTTCCTCGCAGGGCGTGCCTGGGGCACGGGCGGCGCGGCCTTCCCGTGGACGACGCTGACCATCAACGTCCTCGGGTGCGCCCTGATCGGGGTGCTCATGGTGCTGGTCACCGATGTGTGGACCGGTCGGCGCCTGCTGCGGCCGTTCGTCGGCACGGGTGTCCTCGGCGGCTTCACCACCTTCTCGACCTACGCGGTCGACATCCAGCGGCTCGCCACCGGCGGCCGCGCGCTCATCGCCCTGGCCTACCTGGTCGTCACCGCCGTCGCCGCCCTGGCCGCGGTGTGGGTGGCCGCGGTCGGCACCCGGGCGCTCGTCGAGAGGAGGGCCCGATGAGGCTCCACGGACCGGCCCTGCGATTGACGGTCATGGTCGGCGAGTCCGACCGGTGGCACCACAAGCCGCTCTACACCGAGGTCGTCCACCGGGCGCACCGTGCCGGCCTGGCCGGTGCCACGGTGCTGCGCGGCATCGAGGGCTTCGGCGGGTCCAGCCGGATCCACACCACGCGGCTGCTCAGCCTCAGCGAGGACCTGCCCGTGGTGGTCGTCATCGTCGACACCGCGGACCGGGTCCGGGCGTTCCTGCCCGAGCTCGAGGAGCTGGTCGACGAGGGCCTGGTCACCCTCGAGGCGTGCGAGGTCGTGCGGTATGCCGGGCGCGAGCCGGAGCAGCGCCCCGCACCGGAGGAGGAGCACCGGTGACGGTGCTCCTGGTCGTCGCCGGCGCGGCGGTCGGTGCCCCACTGCGCTTCCTCACCGACCGGTGGGTGCAGGGCCGGCACGACAGCGTCTTCCCGTGGGGGACCTTCGCGGTCAACGTCGTCGGGTGCCTGGTGATGGGCGCCGTGAGCGGTGCGGTGGGGGCCGGTGCCCCGGTGGCCCTGCGCACCGGCCTGGGCACCGGCTTCTGCGGTGCCCTCACCACCTACTCCACGTTCTCCTACGAGACCCTGCGGCTGGCCGAGGACGACGCCCGGCTCCTCGCCGCCGCCAACGTCGTCGGGAGCATCGTCATCGGCGTCGCCGCCGCCTTCCTGGGGGTGTGGCTGGGCAGGACGATGTGGACGTGACCGGGGCCGGCCGCGACGACGAGGGCGCCTGGCTCAACCGGGGGGTCGCCGGCGTCGGCGCCGCCTCGTTCTTCAGCGACGCGGGCCACGAGCTGGCCACCAGCGTGCTGCCGACCTTCCTCACCTCGACCCTGCACGCCGGCCCTGCGGCCCTCGGCGCGGTCGAAGGCGTCTCGGACGCGCTCATCGGCCTGAGCAAGCTGGCCGGCGGCCCGCTCGCGGCCGACCCGCGGCGGCGCGGCCGCCTGGCCTCGGGCGGCTACCTCGGGACCGCCATCGCGACCGCGGCGATCGGGGTGACCACGGCCGTCTGGCAGGTCGGGCTGCTCCGCGCGGTGGCGTGGGTCTCCCGGGGCATCCGGTCGCCGGCACGGGACATGCTGCTGACCTCGCTGGTCCCCCCGGCCGCCTACGGCCGGGCGTTCGGGGTGGAGCGGGCAGGGGACAACGCCGGCGCGGTCGTCGGCCCGCTGCTCGCGGCGGTCCTGGTGGCCGTGCTCGGCTTGCGCCACGCCATCCTGCTGGCGTTCGTCCCGGGCGTGCTGGCGGCGGCCTGCATCACGGTGGCGGCGCGGGCCGCACGCCGGTCGGTTCTCCCGGCGGAGGGGCGCCGCCGGCTGTCGTTCAACCTCGCCGAGCTCCGGCGGCAGGGCCTGGCCCGCGTGCTCGTCCCGGCGACACTGTTCGAGTTCGGCCACCTCGCGGCGACCCTGCTGATCCTGCGGGCCACCGACCTGCTGCACGGCCCGGCCGCCGGTGGGCGCAGCCTCACGGCCGCGACCAGCCTGGTGATCCTGCTCTACGCCGCACACAACGCGATGGCGGCCGTGGCCTCGGTCGTCGGCGGGCACCTCATCGACCGGCGCGGCGCACGGTGGGTCTTCGCCGCCGGCGGGGCTCTCTACGTCCTGGCCTACCTGGCCTTCGCCCGGGAGCAGCACGGCGTCCTGCTGCTCGCTGCGGGCTTCCTGCTCGCCGGCACCGGCATCGGCCTGGCGGAGACCGCCGAGTCCGTCCTGGTGGCGCGCGCCCTCCCCGAGTCCTTGCGCAGCAACGGGTTCGGCGTGCTCGGGCTGGTCCAGTCGCTGGGTGACCTCGGCGCCACCGCCGTCGCGGGCGCCTTGTGGGCACTGGTTTCGCCGCAGGTGGCGTTCCTCTACGCCACCACGTGGATGGCAGGGTCGCTGCTCGCGGCACTGACGGTGCGGGCCCGCCCCGCGGCCACCGCAGCCCGCCAGGCCTGACCGGCCCGCGAGGCGGCAGCCCCGGACAGCCCGCGCGCACGACCCGCGCCGCACGCCCCGCCCCCGCCCCCGCCCAGGGCCGTCCCCGGGACAGGCTGCGGTCAGGGCGCGGCACCTGTGCGGGACAATGGTCGCCATGGACGCCGCCCCAGCCCTTCCCGAGGACTGGACGTCCTCCACCCCCGACGCCTCGGACGTCACCGACCTGCTCGACCTGCTGCGCCGCCACGAGCGCACCGCGCGCGGCTGGCCGTCGGCCTCGCGCGCGGCCGTGGAGACCGACGTCTGCGGTCGCGGCGCCGCGACCCGGCGCCACCTGCTGCTCCGCGACGGCTCGGGCGCGGCCAGGGGGTGGGCCACCGTGCACGACCGGGCCGCAGCCCGCGTCGTCATCGCCGTGGTCGTCGACCCGGACCTGGACGCCGCCCGGGCGGACGACGTCGCGGCATACCTGTTCGAGTGGGCGCGCGAGCAGGCAGCCGACCTCGGCCGGGAGCGAGGCGTCGAGGTGACCCAGATGGACAGCGGCGCCTTCGCCGACGACCCGCGCCAGCAGCTGTGGCTGACCGGACGCGGCTTCCTGCGGATGCGCTCGTGGTGGCAGATGAGCCGGCCGGTGACCCCCGAGGAGGGCAACGAGGACGCGTTCCCGCCGCCGGGCGAGGGCGTGACCGTGCGCCTCGTGGCCCGCGAGGGCGACGCCATGCCCGAGGAGGAGGACCTGCGCACGGTCCACGACATCCTCGAGACCTCGTTCACCGACCACTTCAACTCCCACCAGGAGTCCTTCGACGAGTTCGTGGCCCGGCTGCGCGAGGACCCGGGGCACCGTTGGGACCACTGGTGGATCGCCGAGCTCGAGCGGGACGGCATGACGCCGCTCCCGGTCGGCGCCCTCGTCGGGTCGGTCTCCCCCGGCACGGGCGGCGAGCCGGACGGCAGCTACGTGGAGTACCTCGGGGTGCTGGCTGCCGCGCGGGGCCGTGGCGTGGCCCGCTCATTGCTGCACGCCGTCATCGCCGATGCGGCGCGCCGCGGGCGTGACCGCGTCGGCCTCGAGGTCGACGCGGACAGCCCGACCGGGGCCACCGCGCTCTACGAGGCGGTCGGGTTCGCCACGACGTACGTCACCCAGTCCTGGCACCGCGACCTGCCGGTGGACTGAGGCGCCCCTGCCGCGCGGGTTCGCGGCGTCGCCGGCTCAGCCGACGGTGCCCTGGTCTCCGGCCACGAGCGGCGACACGGCGAGGTGGCCGCCGTCGCAGGGGTCGGCGGCGGTCTGGACCGGGACCGGGTGGCTGTCCCCCGGCGCGGTGACGGCCAGCGACTGGGCCGCGGGGCAGGCCGTCTGCCCGCCCGCGGGCACGTGGCTGAAGCCGAGGTCGAAGGAGGCCACCTCACCGGGGGCGAGCACCACCGTGGACGGCGTCCTGGCGGGGAAGGCCAGGTCGCCGTCGTGTGTCGCGCGCACGGGCAGGGCCGACCCGTCCTCGGCCACGAGGCCCACCGTGGGGAAGCCGTCGAGGGTGCACTCCACTCCCCCGATGTTGCGCAGTGCCACCACGAGGTGCATGTGGCCGGCCGCGCCGTCCGAGCTCGCGAGGCGACCGGCGAGTGCCTGCCCGCGACACGGCATACCGACGGTGGATGCCGCGGTGGTGGCGGCCGCCGGGGCCGGCGACGCGCTCGCACGGGACGCGCTGCCCGTGCCGGATCCGGACGTCGACGTGGCCGCTGACTGCGGCACGGACGTGGACGTCGTGGGCGCTGCCGCGTGGGTCGCGACCGAGTCCGGGCCACAGCCGGCGAGCGCAGTCACAGCGGCCAGGGCGAGCAGCGCGCGGACAGCGACGATGCGGTGGGTTGTCAAGAGACCTCCTCCATTCGGGCCAACTCTGCCCTGAACGCCCACGCCGACGGGCGACTTTGGCCTAATCTCCGCACCATGCGTCACTTCCGTCACACGCTCAGCCCCCGGGCGCGCCGTGCCCGCCGGGCGCTGACCGGCGCGGTGGCGCTGCTCGTCCTGGCCGCCGGGCCGGCCGGTGCCTCCGTCTACGGACCCGACGTGTCGAGCTACCAGCACGTCACCGGCTACACCCTCGACTGGGGCCAGGCGCACGCCGCCGGCGGCGCGGCGTTCGCCTTCGTCAAGGCGACCGAGGGGCCGAACCCGACCAAGCCGTACACGAACCCGTACTTCGCGAACGACTTCACCGCCCTCTCCAACCTCGGCATGATGCGCGGGGCCTACCATTTCGCCCGGCCCTCGGGCGGCACGAACGCCCAGATCATCGCGTCGGCCACTGCACAGGCGACGTACTTCGCGACCGCGGTCGGCCCGCTCAACCACCGCGGCGACCTGCCCCCGGTCCTCGACCTGGAGGCGAGCGGCGGCCTCAAGCCGGCCCAGCTCGCCCTGTGGACCCAGACGTGGCTCGACCAGGTGCAGCAGCGCACCGGGCGGCGGCCGATGATCTACGCCGGGCCGTACTTCTGGTCCACCTCCATGGCGGGGTCGAAGGCCTTCGCCGGCTATCCGCTGTGGGCCGCCAGCTACTCCGCCGCCCAGCCCGCGCCCTTCGGCGGGTGGACCACGTGGACGTTCTGGCAGTACACCAGCCAGGCGACGCTGCCGGGCTTCAGCGCTCCGCTGGACATGAGCCTGTTCAACGGCAGCCCCGCCCAGCTCGCGGCGCTGGCCAACGGCGCAGCGGTGCCGTCCGCGCCCCTCCCCGCACCCAGCCGCTTCCCGCTGCTCACGCCGACCGCCCTCAAGACGACCCTCGTGGCCCACTACGGCACGCCGCTCGGGCTCGGCGTCGCGAAGCAGCCGGTGGCCGCGGTCCAGGCGGTGCAGCAGGTCCTCAAGGTCGACAACGACGGGGACTTCGGCCCGCACACCCGGGCCGCGCTGGTCGCGTGGCAGACCGCCCAGCGGGTGCCCGGCACGGGCGTGGTCGACCTCGCGACGTGGAAGGCGCTCCTCGTCTCGGTCGGCGCGCCCATCCCGGCGCCCAAGCCCGTGCCGGCTCCGACGCCCACACCTAAGCCGACGCCCCAGCCCACCCCCAGACCCACACCGAAGCCCGTGCCCGTCCCGGCACCCAAGCCCGCTCCCAAGCCCGCTCCCAAGCCGGCACCCAAGCCGGCGCCGAACGTCAGCCCGCTGCTCCCGTGGGTGCACTCGGTGCTGAGGGTGGGCTCCCGCGGCCCGGCCGTTGCGGCGGTGCAGAAGGTGGTCCACGCCAAGGCCGACGGCGACTTCGGCCCGGCGACCGGAACCGCCCTGGTGGCCTGGAAGAAGGCCCACCACCTGCCGGCCACCGCCGTCGTCGACGCCGTCACCTGGTCGGCCCTGGTCAGGGCCACCACGCCGTCCCCGCTGCACCCCTTCATCGGCACCGTCCTGCGGGTCGGGTCCCGCGGGCCGGCCGTCGCCGCCCTGCAGAAGGCCCTGCGGCTCAACGCCGACGGCGCCTTCGGCCCGCTCACCCGAGCGGCAGTCATCGCCGCGCAGCGCGCCCACCACCTGCCGGCCACCGGCGTTGTCGACGCCCGGACCTGGCTGGCGCTCGGCGCCTGAGCGACCCGCTCAGGCGCTGAGCGAACCGCTCGGCACCGTCACGACCGGGCCTGCCGGTGGCCGAGCTCCGCATGGACCCGCCGGTCCAGGTGCCAGTGCTGCTCCACCGACCAGCGGCCGGACCACCGCTCCACCAGCACGTCCGCCGTGGCGCGCTCGCTGTTGGTGCACACCGGCCCCACGCCGGAGGGGTCGTCGTACTGCACCGTCACCGACTCCGCCGGGTCCTGCTCGACGGCCACCCGCACCCGACGACGGCCGAGCGTCCCGGACACCGACCAGTGCGGGAGGCGCAGGTCGGCGGTCAGCAGCGGCGCGGCCAGCAGCGGGTGCCGCGGCCAGGTGCGCCCGCCCACGCGCAGCTGCAGCAGCGGCAGCGCCTTCATGGAGCGCAGGACCGGGTGGGTGGACACCGCTGCCACCACCTCGAGCACGTCCCGTCCCCCGAGGTCGGCGTGCAGCCACCCCCAGCGGCTCGCGTTGCCGTGGCCGTAGACCCGGGCGACCGCGCCGGGAGCCTGCGCGATGGTGACCTCCCGCCCGGCCACGCGGACGCTGCCCGAGAACCGGGCCGTGGGGGCCGGCACGACCTGCGCCGCGGGCAGCAGCTCGCGCTCCCACGCCCAGCGGGGGAAGGTGAACAATGGCGGCCCGGGGTCCTCCACCTGCAGGTCCCACTCCAGCCCCCCCGCGTTGCCAGCGAGCCGCCCCGGCGCGGCGGATGCGCCCGGCAGCCCGACGAGCCGGCCGCCGGAGGTGTCGTTATGTGGCGCCGGGCCGAACCTGGCGAGCACCGGCGGTCCCCCGGCCGGGAAGGCCGCGGCCCACCCGTGCCAGCGCACCGACCCGTCGCGGCCGGCGACCATCTCGTGGTGCAGCCACAGGCCCAGGCCGCTCGCCGGGTCGGTGAGCGTGGCGTACCAGACCTCGAGGCGCCTGGGCTGGCCCCGCCACCGGGCGGCATACAGGTCGGTCACGGGCGCAACAGGGGCAGCACCGCCCGCCGCCCGGCCGTCTCCCCGCCCGGAGCCGGCGCGCCGTAACGCACCGCCGCCCCCGCCTCGGCCGCGCTGGCCACGATGGCCGGGGCGGCCCGCTCGGCGAGCGCGGCGATGGTCAGTGAGGGGTTGACGCACAAGGAGGTCGGCACCGCGGACCCGTCCGTGACGAACAGGCCGGGGTGGCCGCGCAGCTCGTGGTTGCTGCCCAGCGCCGAGCTCGCGGGGTCGTCACCGAGCCGGCACGAGCCGAGCGGGTGTGCGGACAGGGCGCCGGCGTCGGAGGTCCAGGGCTGCCACTGCGCGAGCCCGTCCTTCTCGACGACGGCGCGGACCTCCGCGTCGGCAGCGGCCCAGCCCCGCCGGGTCCGCGCGGTCGGCCGGTAGGTCAGCTGCCCCTTGGCCAGGGAGGACGCCACCCGGGTGAAGCTGCCGGTCGGTGGCGGCGGCCCGAACGTGCCCTCGTTGTCGTCCTCGGTCATCGCCAGCAGGGTCAGCCACGAGCGCCAGCGGTCGGTCATCCTCGTCTTGGCCACGCCGTACCAGCTCGGGTCACCGCCGGTCTGGCCGAGGATGTTGGTGATCGTCGGGAAGTAGATCTGCTGCAGCGAGAAGCGGTCGAACTCCGGTGCGCCGGCATCCAGGCCGTCGAAGGACATCGAGCCGATCGGCTTGCCGATGTGCAGGGCGTCGTAGGCCACGCCCGGCGCCCGCTCCAGGCCGAGCAGGTCGCGCACCCGGTCCTCGTCCATCACGGCGACGCTGACCCGGTCGCCGTTGCCACTGAAGTAGCGGCCAACCGCCGAGGGCACCCCGCCCAGCAGCGCGGCCGAGCGCTGCAGGACCACCGGCGTGCCCAGGGCGCCCGCGGCCAGCACCACCACGCGCGCCTCGATCGTCCCTGCGCCGGCGGGCACCCGGGGGTCCGCCGGGTCGACCGCGGTCCAGGCCACCCGGTAGCGGTAGCCGGGCGTGGTCGCCGGGGCGATGGTCTGCACCTCGTGCAGCGGGCGCACGTCGGCCCCGTGGGCCTCGGCGGCGGGAAGGTAGTTGAGCAGCATCGAGCGCTTGGCCCCGAACCGGCAGCCGTTGAGCATCCAGTTGCAGTTGGTGCACCGGGCCAGGTCGACCGCCACGGGCACCGGGTTGCAGGTGCGCCCGGCCCGGTGGCACGCCGCCGCGAACAGCCCGCCGGCATACGGCACGTCGTCCCAGTCCTGCTGGGCGACCGGCAGCGTCTCCTCGACCCGGTCGTACCACGGGTCCAGCGCCGACCGGGTCAGCTCACGCGGCCACTGCCGTACGCCGGTGGCGCGGGTCCGCTCGAAGACGAACCCGGGCGCGCGCAGCGAGGCCGCGAAGTACACCACGCTCGAGCCCCCGACGCAGTTGCCGGCGACGACGGTCATCCCGTCGCCCTGGACCAGGTCGACGAACCGGGTGTAGGTCCCCAGGCGCAGGTCGTGGGTGAACTCCTCGGTGGCCATCCGCGGGCCACGTTCGAGCACGACGACGTCGGCGCCGCCGGCCGCGAGGTGGTAGGCGGGAATGGCACCCCCGAAGCCGCTGCCGATGACGACGACGTCGCATCGCTCGACGGTCACGCCGGGCTGCCGCTCGCCGTGGTGGCCGGGTGGCTGTCGGCGAGCCGCCGCGCGTAGGAGAACGCGGGGAAGCGGTAGAGCCCGTCGGGGTCGGGCGCGGGGAAGCGCAGGCGGGACAGGCCCGGGTGGTGGCTGGCCACCGCCTCCTGCGTGTGCTCGAAGCCCGCGGTGTGGAAGGCGATGAACGTCATCAACGCCAACAGGATCCAGACTTGCTGGTCGGCATGGGAGGGGTCGAGCAGGCTCGCGACCAGCCCGGTGCGGGCCTCGAAGGGCAGGGCCACCATCGGCGGGACGGTGGGGTCGGGCACGATCGCGTGCGCGGCCGCCCACGCGGTGGCCTCCGCGTTCAGCAGGGTCGACAGCTCGGGCAGCAGCAGCTCCATCCCGGCCTCGGGCATCGTCAGCAGCGCCAGCGCGCCGGCCTGGACGGCTCCGGGGCCGGGGGCAGCGCCGGCCACCACCCGGTCGCCGAGGCTGCGCTTCTCCCCCGGGATGAGCGTGTCGGCGAACGCGCCCAGGGTCGGGGCCACACCCGGCGGCAGCAGCGCCACCCCGGTGGGCACGAGGTCGCCCAGCCCGGCCGCCCGGGCAGCCGGAGCCGCCCCGGCCTCGAGCAGGGTGATCGCGGCGACCATCCCCTGGAGCAGCTGGCGGCGGCTCAGCCGGGGGCTCACGACGCGACCCGCGGGTACGCGAGGGTGGCCGGCGGCGGCGTCAGGGCCAGTCCCCCGCCACTAGGCCCACCGGCATACCGCAGGAGCTGGTCGGCGAGCGCGGCCGAGACGGGGCGCACGGCCTCGGCCGCGGTGGCGATCCCGACCGGCTGGCCGTCGACGGCGAGGTTGCGCAGCCGCGCGCCGGCGGTGCCCTGGGTGCGGTCGAACCAGTACGAGCCGTCCCACGTCACCACGGCCGTGTCGGCCCGGTCGACCTGCACGCTCCAGTGGTCGACCTGCCAGTACCGGCAGGCCTGCCCCGCGACGGCGAACCGCGAGGGCTCGGCGAGCAGGAACCGGGCGGCGCCGCCGTTGTCGACGGTGATGTCGCGCTTGGCGTACTCCACGCACAGCGGGTCCCGGCCGGCGACGCCCAGCGGCGGCTGCTCCCCCTCGCCGTAGCGCAGGAACCGGCACTGCGAGGCGAACGGCGGCGCGGCGTACGGCCCGACGAGGCCGACCGGTGCGGGTGTCGGGTCCGGCGACGGCAGTGCCGAGGCGGGGGCGGTCGCACACCCGAGGGCGCTCAGGGTCAGGGACAGGAGCAGCAGGGTCCGGCGCATGCCCGGAAAACGAGTCGGTGTGACGAGGGTTACGCGCCGGTAACCACGGCGACCACATCGTGGACGACCCGCCGATCCCCCTGTGGCACAGGCGGGTTCGCCTTACATGAGGGGGTCTGGGCCAGCTGACCCCGCCGTGCCCACCACCGCCCGGACGACCGGCTGCGCCCCCAGGCTCACCACGGGGGCCGGCGCCGCACGGCAGGATGCCCCCATGACCTTCGCGCTCCGCCCGCAGCACGCCACCCGTTACGCTGCCCTGGCCCGGCTGCTCGTGCGCTACGGCCGCTCGGACCTGGTCTCCGGGGTCGGCATGGACGAGTTCCTCGAGGCGACCGAGCCCTCCGAGGACGCGGCCGCCACCGCCGAGCAGCTGGCCCGCGACCTCGAGGCCATGGGCCCCACCTGGGTCAAGCTCGGCCAGCTGCTCTCCACCCGCGTCGACCTGCTGCCCGAGCCGTGGACCGACGCGCTGAGCCGGCTGCAGGACGACGTCGAGCCGATCCCGTTCGAGGACGTCGAGCGCGTCATCACCGAGGAGCTGGGCGTCTCGCTGCGCCACGGGTTCGCCTCGTTCGACCGCACGCCCCTGGCCGCCGCCTCACTGGGGCAGGTGCACCGCGCCGAGCTGCCCAGCGGCCGACAGGTCGTGGTCAAGGTGCAGCGGCCCGGCGTGCGCCAGGTCGTCCGCGACGACATGGCGGCGCTCACCGAGCTGGCGGAGCTGGCCGACGCGCACACCGAGCTCGGCCGGCGCTACGGCTTCGCCCAGCTGCTCGAGCAGTTCCGGCGCTCCCTGGCCGGGGAGCTCGACTACCAGCGGGAAGCCGCCAACCTCACCCGGATGGCCGAGCTGACCGCACCCTTCCCGCACCTGATCGTCCCGGCCCCGGTGCCCGACTACACGACGCGCAGCGTGCTGACGATGGACTTCGTACCGGGCCGCAAGGTCACCGCCCTCGGGCCGCTCGGCCGGCTCGACCTGGACGGCCGGGTGCTCGTCGAGGAGCTGTTCCGGGCCTACCTGCAGATGATCCTCGTCGACGGGTTCCTGCACGCCGACCCGCACCCCGGCAACGTGCTGCTCACCCCGGACCACCGGCTGGCCCTCATCGACCTCGGCATGGTGGCGACCGTCCCCGCCCGCGTGCAGGGCCAGCTGGTCAAGCTGCTGCTGGCCATCAGCGACGGCAACGGGGACGACGCGGCGGCGGTGCTGGCGAGCATGGGGCACCGGGGCGAAGGCTTCGACGCCGCCGCCTTCGGGGAGCAGGTCGCCGAGCTGGTCAGCCGCACCGTCGCGCTCGGCAGCGACCTGGAGGCCGGCGCCGTGCTCGTCGAGCTCAGCCGGCTGTCGGGCACCCACGGGCTGCGGCCTCCCGCAGAGATGGCCATGGTCGGCAAGGCGCTGCTCAACCTCGACCAGGTGACCCAGCACCTCGACCCCGACTTCGCCCCGGCGGAGACGATCCGCGCGAACACCGCCGAGATCCTGCGCAGCGGCATGAAGCCCTCGCTGGGGGGCGCCATGGCGGCGGCCATGGAGGCCCGCGAGTTCGCCACCCAGCTGCCCGCCCGCGCCAACCGGGTCATGGACGCGCTGGCTGAGGGCAGCTTCACGGTCAAGGTCGAGGCGATCGACGAGGTGCAGTTCCTCCACGTCATGCAGCGCCTGGCCAACCGGGTGACGGCCGGCGTGATCGTCGCCGCGATGGTCGTCGGGGCGGCGCTGATGATGCTCGTGCCGACCCGGTCGCGGATCCTGGGCTACCCCTCGATCGCGATGATCTGCTTCAGCCTCGCCGCCATCGCCGCGGCGGTGCTGCTCACCCTCATCCTCGTCACCGACCGGCGCATCGCCCGCCGCTCCAAGGCGGACCGCTAGCTAGCGACGGAGGGAACCACGCCGCGGTCTGTCAGCATGGAGGGGATGTATGCCGGTCCGTTGCGCCAGGCACGCGCCCTCACCCTGAGCGGTGCGTGCGTCGCGCTGTCCCTGCTGGCCCACCTGGCTGGCGGCGGATGGACCACTGGCGCCCTCACCCCGGCCTCGGTCTGCGGACTGCTGGCCCTGACGACCCTCACCACCCTGGCGGTCGGCGCCGCGAGCGGTCGCCGCTGGTCCTTCGGGCGGGCGGTCCTCGCCCTCGCGGCAAGCCAGGCCGGCCTGCACACGGCCTTCGGCTGGCTGCTGCCCGGCCACGACCACATGGCGATGTCGCACCAGGCACCCTCGGGCTGGGTGATGGCCGCGGCCCACACCGTCGCCGGCCTCGCCGTCGCCACCCTCGTCGCCGTGACGGATCGGTCGCTGGCCACCGGATCGGCGATCCTCGCCGGAAGGTCCGGGCGCGGGCGGTGGGCGACCTGGCTGACGGCGACGCTGGCCCGGTCGGTGCTGGCCCGCCCGGTGGCCGAGCCGGCGCTGCCCGACCCGCTGCCCCGGGGTGCGGGGACCGGGTGGGCGCGACCGCGCATACGGGCCGACCTCGTTGTCCTGGAGTGCCTTTCGCGGCGAGGGCCACCCGCACGGGCTTGACCCGTCCCCTCCCTCGTGACACTGGGCCCCGCACGGGGCCCGTGAAAGGCCTACCTCGATGTCCCTTCGTTCCAGCGTGCGCCGCACCCTCGGACTGCTCGCCACGACCGCCGCCCTCGCTGGCGGCACCCTGGCGCTCGCCCCGTCTGCCTCCGCGCACGCCACGCTGCTCAAGGTCAGCCCCGCCGACGGCGCGACGCTGACGACGGCGCCGCGCCAGGTCGACCTCACCTTCGACGAGCCGGTCTCCTCGCGCTTCGCCACGATCGTCATCACCGGTCCGTCCGGCGAGGACGCCACCGCTGGGCCGGCGACGGTCAACGGCGCCCATGTCACCGCGCCCCTGGCCAGCGGACCCGCCTCCGGTGAGTACCGCGTGGCGTTCCGCGTCGTGAGCGACGACGGCCACCCGGTCACCGGGCAGTCCCGGTTCACCCTCCACCTCCCTGCCGGCGAGGCGACGGGGGGCGCCTCCACGACGTCCCCGGCACCATCGGCATCACCCCTCGCGACGCCCCCAACCGCGGCCGGGCCGGCCTCCCTGCCCGGCGAGGAGTCCTCGTGGGTCAGCGAGCACCTGCCGGCGCTCTCCGGGGCGTTGCTGCTGGTCGTCGTGGGGGCCGGGGCACTGGTCTGGGACCGCCGCCGGAACTGACCCGGCGGCACCGGGACCCGGATTTCGTCGTTCGGCCCCCCTGCTGATAACTTCTTCCTCGTTGCGCCGTTAGCTCAATTGGCAGAGCAGCTGACTCTTAATCAGCGGGTTCGGGGTTCGAGTCCCTGACGGCGCACCAGGAAGCATCGAAGCGGCCTCGTCCTCCGGGACGGGGCCGCTTCGCATTGCGGGCCAAGGGTTTTCGCGTCTCGACAAGGTCCCCGCCAGTCCCTGACCGGACCCGGTCCGACTCTCGGGCATGGCCATGTCCCTGACCGCCGCAAGCCCCAGACCTCGCGTTTCGCCCTTTCGGCCCCGTTCCTGATACCTTCCTCCCCGCGCGCCGTTAGCTCAATTGGCAGAGCAGCTGACTCTTAATCAGCGGGTTCGGGGTTCGAGTCCCTGACGGCGCACCATCACCTCCTCCTGGCGTCGGTCGTCCCGCGGAGAGCCCACCCACCAGGCGCCTCAGCCGTCACCCGGCCGCGTGCGTCGAGCACCGGTCGTGTCGTGCCGCGGCCCGCAGATCTCCGACACCTGGCAGTCGCCGTCTCCCTCCCCAAGGCCGGACCTTCGTCCGGTCCGCCGCCCACCCCGGGCGGCGATGATGCTCGCGTCGACCGATGACGGCGGAGGACCATGGCGCGGACCCGAGACCTGCTCGAACGGTTCCGGCCCGCGGGGGCACCCGGCGCCGCAGCTCCCGCCGGCGTTCCTTCGGTGCATGCCGCCAGCCTGCGCGAGGAGCTTCTGCCGGTTCTCGCGCTGCTCGAGCCGACCGAGTCGGAGGTCGACGCCGTGCACAAGGACGCATCGGCACGCGCCGAGCGGATCTCTGCCGACGCGCGCACCCGTGCGGCGGAGCTCGCCGCACAGGCCCGAGCCCGCGCCGACGAGGCCCGCGCCGAAGCGGCCGCACGGCAGCAGCGCCAGGGGGACGAGGCGCTGGCCGTCGAGCTCGGCCACGCCCGGCAGGACGCGGCGCGGCTTCAGTCGGCCGCACGCGAGCGGGTGCCAGCGCTGGTCTCCCGCGTGCTGTCGCTGGTGCGCGAGGAGCTGCTTCCGGACGGCGCCGCTACCAGCTCTCCCCCGCCCCCCACACCCGAGGACGTCGACCGGCCCGCCGACAGCGCCGGCTCAGCGACGTCCCCACCCGCTCACCGATCCTCGCCATGAGCGCGGGATGGGTGGCCGCCACGGTGCGCGCCCGGGCTGCGCGCAGCCGGCGCCTCGGCCGCTCGGGGGCACGGTCCCTCGCCGGCTGCCGGAGCCTCGACGAGGCGCTGGACAGACTCGCGTCGAGCCCCTACGGCCACGACGTAGGCCCCGGCCAGGGCCTGACGCGTGCCCAGCACGCCGTCGCCCAGACGCTGCTGTGGAACCTCCGGGTGCTGGCCGGCTGGATGCCCCGGGAGGGAGCCGGCATGCTCCGCGTCCTTGCCGGGTGGGCCGAGATCGCCAACACGGACGTGCTGATGGCGAGCCTGGTGGGCGACACCGGACCGGACCTGCCCCCCGCGTTCGAGCTCGGCAGCCTGTCGACCGCCTGGCCACGCCTCGCCACCGTGCCGGACCTGACCCACCTGCGCGCCGAGCTGGCGGCCTCCGCCTGGGGCGACCCCGGGGCGGACGACGTCGCGGGCATCCAGCTCGGGATGCGGGTGTCCTGGGCCGCGCGTGTCACCGCCCTGTGCCCCACCACGCGGACCTGGGCGACAGGGGCGGTCGCCCTGCTCGTCGCGCACGAGCTGCTCCGCGACGGCGCGATGCCGGCAGCCGCGCCGGGCACCGGGCGCGTGCTTGGCCCGCAGGCCATGCAGTCGGGAGGCGTCGACGAGCTCGCGCGGGTGCTCCCCACCCCGGCACGGCAGCTGCTCGAGTCGGGCCGGGCCGCATCCGAACTCACCCTGGCGGACCTCTGGCGGGCCGAGGCCTCGTGGTGGCGACGCGTCGACGACGACTCGAGCGCCCTGGGCCGGTCGCCGGAGTACGGGCTCGAGCCGGTCCTGGCCACCGTGGGCCTGCTCGCGGTGGATGCCTGGCGGGTGCGCGCCGCCCTCGAGCTCGCCGCGCGCGGCGGCACGCCGCTGGACGCCTTCGATGCCGTCGCGTGACCGGGTCGCGCCGGTGACGATGAGCCGGGTGGCCGTCGTCGCACCGACCGGGTGCCTGCGCGAGACGCTCACCCGCCTCGCCGACGAGGGCGTCGTCGAGGTGGAGATCGTGCCGGCGCCCGACGCGCTGCCCGGGCCGGCTGCCCGGGTGCTGCAGCGCATGGGAGGCGCCGGCGTCACCGCGGCGCTCCTCGCGGCCGCGCCGGACCTCACGGAGCTGGAACGCTTCGGTCGGGCCGACCTCGTCGCCGGCGAGGCCGCCCTGGAGCGGGTGGCCGGCTCGACCGTCGCCAACCGCCACGCCACCGCCCTGGCCGGGTGGGTGCCGTCCGAGGCGGTCGCGGGCCTTGCGCACCGGCTGGGCGAGGTCGGGGGCGCGGTGGTGCGGCTGCCCCGGCCGCGCGGCAGCCAGCCACCCACGCTTCTCCGGCGCCGCCGCTCCTCCGCCCAGCCGTTCACCACGCTCGTGGAGACGTACTCCGTGGTCCCCTACGCCGACGTGGACCCGACGCCGTTCGCCGCCGCGGCCTACGTCCTGATGTTCGGCATGATGTTCGGCGACGTCGGCGAGGGGTCGCTGCTGGTCCTGCTCGCGCTGCTGGCCCGGCTGGGCCGGCCCGGGGTGCTCGCCCGCCTGGGGCCGGCCTCGTCCATGCTCGCCGCCCTGGGCGTCGCCAGCGTCCTGGCCGGCGCGGCATACGGGGAGTTCTTCGGTCCGACGGGTGTGGTGCCACCCCTGTGGAAGTCACCGATGTCCGATCCGGTCGGGCTCCTGCTCAGTGCCCTCGTCATCGGCGCGGGGCTGCTCGGGTTGGCCTTCTGCCTCGGCACCGTCAACCGGGTCCGGGAAGGCGGCTGGGCCTATGCGCTCTACTCCCCGTCCGGGCTGGCCGGGGCGACCCTGTTCCTGGGTGGGGCCGGCCTGGTCGCCGGGCTGCTGACCGGCGCGGACTGGCTGGTCCTCGTGGCGTGCCTGGTCGTCGCCGGCGGACTGGTCCTCTCCTTCACCGGGCTCTACGTCGCCGCGGGGCGCGGCGGCCAGGCCGTGGTGGAGGCCCTGGTCGAGCTGTTCGACCTGGTCATCAGGCTGGGATCCAACGTGGTCTCCTTCGCTCGCCTGGCGGCCTTCGGCCTGACCCACGCCGCGATCGGCGCGATCGTGTGGGCGGGCACGACCGCGCTGTGGGGCCGGGGCGGCGCGGCGTACGTCGGTGCCGTCCTCGTGTTCGTGCTCGGCACTGCCGTGGCGTTCCTGCTGGAGGCGCTGGTCGCGGCCGTCCAGGCCCTGCGCCTGGAGTACTACGAGCTGTTCTCACGGGTGTTCCAGGGTGAGGGTCGGCCCTACCGGCCCTGGCACGTGCCCCTGGTCCTGCAGCCGACGTCAGCGGTTCCCGGGCAGGAGGTCGCACCATGACGAACATCCCCGGCGCGCTGATCGGTGCCCTGGCCGTCACCGCCGCGATCGTGGGCAGTGGCGGCCTGCTCCTGCGGCGACGGCCCCGGCAGGCGGCGGCGGTGCTGGCGCTGACCGGGGTGACCGTCCTCGGCGTGGCCGTGGTGGTGCTCGTCGCCGGGCCGCGCGCCGCCTCGGCTACCGAGGCCACCGCGCCTGCCAGGACAGGTGCGGTGGCCAACCCAGCCAACCCGGCAGCACCAGCTGCAGCCTCCGGCACCGGGGACCGAGCCGTCTTCTCCGGCAGCGCCACGACGTCCCGTCAGGTCACCGCCGCGGCCCCGTCGGGGAACAGCTCCAGCTGGGCCGCGTTGCTGGGTGCCGCGGTCGCCGTGGCCGGCTCCTCGATCGGTGCCGCCATCGCCGTGGCGTACACCGGGGCGGCGGCCCTGGCCGCGATGAGCGAGCGCCCCGAGGTCTTCGGCCGCGCCATGGTGGTCGTGGGCCTGGCCGAAGGCATCGCGATCTATGGCCTCGTCGTCGCCGTGATCCTCATCGGCAAGGCCTGAGCATGGGCTCCGTCGTCGCGCTGGGCGCGTTCTCCCGGGTGGGTGGCTTCGCCCTGGCCGGGGCGCGGGTGCTCGCCGCCGAGACACCGGGTCAGGTCGAGGCGGCCTGGGCCGGGCTGGACCCAGAGGTCGCCGTGGTCATCCTCACGCCCGAGGCCGCCCAGGTCCTGGGGTCCCGTGTCACGTCGCTGCCCCGACCCGGCGGCCCGCTGTGCGTCGTGATGCCCGCCGGACCCGGTGGACCGCCGTGAGCGAGGCCCTGGACGTCCGCGCCGCGACCGCCGCCCTGGGCCCGGTGCGCGAGGCGCTGCTCGCCGCCGCGCACGAGGAGGCACGGCGGACCGTGGCAGCTGCGGAGGAAAGCGCGGGCGCCATCCTCCAGGAGGTCCGCGACCAGGCCCGCGCCGACCTCGACGCGGCGAGGTCCGAGGGCGAGGCCGAGGCGGCCGCCGCACTCGCCGGCGAGGCGGCCCGCGCCCGGCGCAGCGCCCGGGGGCTCGTGCTCGCCGCCCAGCAGGAGGCCTGGGAGGCCGCGCGCCAGGCCGTCGCCGACGCAGCCGTGGCCCTGCAGGAGGATCCCGGCTGGCCGGCGATGCGAGCACGACTGCGACAGCGGGCGGTCGAGGTGCTCGGACCCCAGGCCCGGGTGCAGGACGTGCCCGGCGGCGTCGTGGCCGAGGACGCCGGGCGGCGGGTGGACCTCACCGCCCCCTCCCTGGCACTCGCCCGGCTCGAGGCGCTCGGCGCCGACGCCGCCGAGGTGTGGTCACCGTGACGGGTCGGGTGGCCCGCGTCAACGGACCGCTGGTGGAGGTCGAGGGTCTGGCCGGCGCGGCGATGTCGGAGCTCATCGAGCTCGGCCCGGACCGCATCCTGGGCGAGGTGGTCTCGATCGAGGTGGGTCTGGCCCGGGCGCAGGCCTACGAGTACACCGGCGGGCTGCGCCCTGGGCACCCCGCCGTCGCCGTGCGGCACCCGCTGTCCGCCCGCCTCGGGCCCGGCCTGCTCGGTGGCGTGTACGACGGGCTGATGCGTCCCCTGTCCGGCGCGGGCGTGTGGCTGCGCCCCGGACAGGTTGCCCCCAGGACGCCCCGGACCTGGCTGTGGAGTCCCTCGGTGCACGAGCCGGACCTCGTCAGCGCCGGCACCGAGCTGGGGACGGTGGCCGAGCCGGGGCGGCCCGACCACCGTGTCCTCGTCCCGCCCGGCCTCTCGGGACGGGTGGGCGACGTGCGTCGTGCCGGACCGGCCGGTGAGGACGACGTGGTCGCCACGGTCGCCGACACGCCGGTCCCGCTGGCCTCGTGGTGGCCCGTCCGACGACCTCGCCCGGTCCGCGAGCGCCTCGAGCCGGACGTGCCCCTGCTGACCGGGCAGCGGGTGCTGGACCTGCTGCACCCGCTGGCCCGGGGAAGCACGGCGGCCGTGCCGGGAGGCTTCGGGACGGGCAAGACGGTCCTGCTGCAACAGGTCGCCAAGTGGTGCGACGCCGACGTCATCGTCTACGTCGGCTGCGGCGAGCGCGGCAACGAGATGGCCGACGTCCTGGCCGAGCTGGCCGAGCTGACCGACCCCCGCACCCAAGGGCGTCTGCTCGACCGCACCGTGGTCCTGGCGAACACCTCGAACATGCCGATGATGGCCCGGGAGGCCAGCATCTACGCCGGCGTCACCGTGGCGGAGTACTTCCGCGACATGGGCCGGCACGTCGTCCTGGTCGCGGACTCCACCTCCCGGTGGGCCGAGGCCGCGCGCGAGCTGGCCTCGCGCACCGGGGCCCTGCCGGCCGAGGAGGGGTACCCGGCGAGCCTGTCCTCCCAGCTGGCCGCCTTCTACGAGCGGGCCGCCAGCGTCCGCACCCTCGGTGGGGACGAGGGATCGGTGACCATCATCGGCGCGGTATCCCCCCAGGGCGGCGACATGACCGAGCCGGTCACCTCCCACACGCAGCGCTTCGTCCGGGCCCTGTGGTCCCTGGACCGCGACCTGGCCTACGCCCGGCACTACCCGGCCGTGTCGTGGACCGGGTCGTTCTCCCGCGACGCCGAGCCGCTGGCGGCCTGGTACGCCCGGCACGGCGACCCTGCCTGGGCCCGGAACCGGGCGCGGGTGGAGTCCCTGCTGGCCGAGGCCGACCGCCTCACGACGCTCGCCGAGCTCATGGGCGTGGGGGCGCTGCCCGGTCACGAGCGCGTGGTGCTCCTCGGCGGGCGGCTGCTGCGCGAGGGTGTGCTGCAGCAGAACGCGACCAGCCCCGCCGACGCCGCCTGTGGTCCCGAACGCGGGCGGGCGCTGCTCGCGGCCGTGCTCGCCGTGGTCGACGCGTGCGAGGACGTCGTCGCTGCCGGCGTCCCCGTTGCCAGCGTGGAGGAGCTCGACCTCACGCCGGTCGTCCGCGCGCGCGAGGCACAGGGTGGTGAGGGTGAGGCGGCGCTCACCGCGATCGCCGCAGCCCGCGACGCGGTGCTCGCCCGGGTCGAGGCCCTGCGATGACCTCGGCGGTGCCGGGCTGGCCGCGCGTGGAGCAGTCCGGCGTGGATCAGCTGCGGGGCCCGCTGCTGGTCCTGCGGGGGGCGTCAGGCGTCGGCTGGGACGAGTACGCCCAGGTGCTCCTGCCCTCGGGGGAGGTGCGTCACGGCCTCGTCCTCGAGGTGGACCACGACCTCGCCGTGGTCGAGGTGCTGGAGGGCACCGACGGGCTCGAGCCGGCCGGGACCCGGGTGTCCTTCGACGGCGCCCCGCTGCAGGTGCCCGTCGGGGCGGCCTGGCTGGGGCGGACGTGCAACGGTCGCGGCGAGCCCATCGACGGCGGCCCTCCAGTGCTGTGCGGGCAGTCGGCCCAAGTGGCCGGCTCCCCCATCAACCCGGTGTGGCGTGAGGCTCCGGTCGACCCGGTCATCACCGGGATCACGGTCGTGGACACCCTGACGACCCTCGTCCGGGGCCAGAAGCTGCCGGTGTTCTCCACCGCCGGACTGGCGCACCTGGACCTCGCCACCCAGGTCGCGTCCCAGTCCCATGCCGGTGGCGAGCCGTTCTGCGTCGTGTTCGCGGGCATGGGTCTGACCCACACCGATGCTGCGAGCGTGCGCGACCGGCTCGAGGAGCGGTCCGCGGCCGGCGAGCTGGTGCTGATCCTCAACACCGCCGACGACCCGGTGGTGGAGCGCATCCTGACGCCGCGGATCGCCCTGACCGTGGCCGAGCACCTCGCCTTCGACCTGGGCCGACACGTGCTGGTCCTCATGGCCGACATGACCAGCTACTGCGAGGCGGTGCGCGAGGTGTCGGCCGCGCGCGGCGAGGTGCCCGCGCGGCGGGGCTACCCGGGGTACCTCTACAGTGACCTGGCCTCGCTCTACGAACGCTGCGGCCGCATCGTCGGTATGCCGGGCTCGCTCACCGTGGTGCCGGTGCTCACCATGCCAGGCGGGGACCTCACCCACCCGGTCCCGGACCTGACCGGCTACATCACGGAGGGCCAGGTGGTCCTGTCCCCCGACGTCGCCGTCGGGGGCGTCTACCCCCCGGTGGACCCCCTGTCATCGCTGTCGCGGCTGATGCGGCGGGGCGCCGGGCCCGGCCGCACCCGCGAGGACCACGTCCTGGTGGCGGCCCAGCTGCTCGGCGCGCTCGCCCACGCCCGGCAGGTGCGCGAGCTGGCCGAGCTGGTCGGCGAGGTGGCGCTGGGGGTGACCGACCGGCTGTACCTCCAGTTCGCCGACGCCTTCACCCATTGCGTCGTCCGGCAGGGGCGCAGCGAGCACCGTGACCTCGAGGAGTCGCTCCGGCGGGCGTGGGAGGCACTGTCGGTCCTGCCCCGGCGGGAGCTCGGCATGCTGCCCGACGCGATGCTCGACACGTACTGGCACGGCAACGGAGCGTCGCCGTGACCGGCGTGCGCGGGATCCCGCCCGGGCGGGCCGGGAGGGTGTGGCTGGTGCGCCGGCTGGAGGCCGCGCGGCGCGGGGCCGACGTGCTGGACCGCAAGCTGCGGATCCTGCGCCGCGAGGAGGACCGGTGCCACGCACGCGCCGAGCGGGCCGGCGTGCGCTGGGTGGACGCGGTCACCGAGGCGGAGACGTGGGCGCTGCGATCGGCCCTGCTGGCCGGCAGCGCGGCGCTGCGACCGGGGTATGCCGGGGGCGGCGCCGAGGTGCGCCTGGTCTGGTCGGCAGTCATGGGGGCGAGGTTCCCGGGGGAGGCGGAGTGCCTCCTGCCGTTGCCGCACCCGCTGACCTGGCTGCCCGCCTCCTCGGCGATCTCCTGCGCCACCGATGCCTACCGCGAGGCGCTCACAGCGGCGGTGGAGGCAGCGGTCGCCCAGGCCGCGTCGCGGGTGGTCGACGCCGAGCTGGCCACGACCCGGACCAGGGCACGGGCACTCGAGGTGCGCTGGGTGCCCACGCTGCAGCAGGCCCTCTCCAGCCTGGAGCTCACCCTGGCCGAGGCGGACGCCGCCGAGGCGTCCCGGCTTCGCCTGGTCGTGGAGGCCGACCGGTCGCTCGGACCCGGTGACCGCACCCGCCGCGCCCGAGGTCGGTGAGCACCCGTGACGGACACCGCCGCCACGGCGGTCTCCCGCGCCCGGCCCACGAGGGTCCTGCTGGCGGTCCATGACTCGGTGGCCTCCCTGCGGGCGGCACGGCTGGCCGTCGCGGTGTCCGCTGCCGCTGCCTGTCCCCTGCTGGCGGTCACGGTGCTCCAGGACGGCGAGGTGGCCCTGGCGCTGGACCGCGCCTCACGGACGCCCGCGGGGCAGGAACGTCGGGTGTCCGCGGCGGCTGCCGTGCTCAGGCACGTGCTGGCCCTGGCCCAGGGCGCCGGGGTCGCCGCCGAGGCCCGGCAGGTGCTCGGGTCGCCGGGGCAGGAGGTGCTGCGGGCCGCGCAGGAGTGGCGCGCCGACCTCATCGTCATCGGCCGGTCGGAGGCACCCGAAGGTCGTCACGGTCAGGTCGGGGACGTTGCGCTGCACGTGCTCGAGCTCGCTGAGGTGCCGGTGCTGCTGGTTCCCTGAGCTGGGTTCGGTGACTAGTCACCACATAGTCCCTTCGGGCCATTTGACCCCAAGAGCGTCCGGTCCGTCCGATTTACGCGTCACTCTCGACAGTGCCTCGAGGACGTCACTCCGCCAGGGTGAGCGTCCGGCCCCGGGACCGCGACGTCGCTTACCCGGGCGGGGCCCAAGACCCCCACCAGAACGGGTGGGGCGGTCCGCGCGGTCGCCGAGTCCTGTCACCCGCCGGATAACACAGTCGAGTCCACTGCAGTCTGTGACAGGAGCGGAAGACCCAGCACGACGAGGCGCGACGCGTCTCTTGGGGTGAGGCCAGCCACGGCTGGCCGGGCAACTTTCGGCGCCCGAACCCGACAGGTCATCTTTCGCAGGCGGTTCCGAAGGAATCCCTCCATGCTCCACCCACGCATCGCCCGATTCGTCCTGCCCGCAACCTTCTCGGCCCTGCTCGCCGCAGCCGGCGTCATCGGGCCCGTCGCCTCGGCGACACCCGCCTCCGCTGCGGTCGCCTCGATCGGCCTGCGCGCCGAGGCCCAGGCGGCCTCACGCAAGGGCGCGCCCTACCAGTGGGGCGCCGTCGGCCCCCGCAAGTTCGACTGCTCAGGCCTGACCCTGTGGTCCTATGCCCGGGTCGGCAAGCGCCTCCCCCGCACCACCACCCAGCAGTACCGCGCCACCCTGCACGTCAGCCGCTCCCAGGCGCGTGTCGGCGACCTGGTCTTCTTCCACAACAGGAGCGGGATCTACCACGTGGCCATCTACGCGGGCCACAACATGATCTGGCACGCACCCAAGCCCGGCCGGCGGGTCAGCCTCGTGCCGATCTGGACCAGCGCGGTCTACTTCGGCCGCGTCCGCTGAGGCAGGCACGCGGCATACCCCGTCGGTATGCCGCGTACTCACCTCAGGTGAGCTCGCCCCGCAGGTGAGCCACCAGCTCGCGAGCCTCCTCGCCGCGCTCGGGCCCCGGCCCGGGCGCGGCGAACAGCTTCTCCAGCTGCCGTGCGAGGTCCGAGGCCAGTGGCAGGCCGAAGGTGCCGGCCGAGCCGGCGATCTTGTGGGCCTGGAAGGCGGCCCGCTCCCGGGCGGCCTCGCCGAGCTGGTCCTGGACCAGCGCGGTGACGGCGACCTCGATGTCGGGGAGCTTGGCCAGGTTGTTCGCCCGGGCGCGGCGCTTGAGGTCCTCCCAGCCGGCACCCAGACCGGTCGCCTCGGCGTCGGTCATCGGCTCCTCGCCCACGGCCCCGTTCCCCTCGCTCACGTCAGGCTCCAGCCGACCAGCTCGGCCACCTGACCGGCCAGCCGCATCGGGTCGAACGGCTTGGCGAGCACTCCCGCCACCGGCAGGCTGGCCCACTGCCGCTGCTCGGACTGCTGCACCTTGGCGGTCAGCAGCACGATCGGGATGTCGCGGGTGAGCTCGTCGGCGGCCAGCAGCCGGCAGGCCGTCGGACCGTCCATCTCCGGCATCATCACGTCCATCACGATCGCATCGGGCACCTCGGCCCGGGCGGTGGCCACCGCCTCGGCGCCGCTCGATGCGGTGATGACCTCCCAGCCGCCCACCGCCTCCAGGCTCATCTGGGCGACCTCGAGGATGATGTCGTCGTCATCGACGACGAGCACGCGCTTCACGGCGCGGTTCCGGGACGGTGCTGCCCGAGCACCGTGGCCACCGACCCGGTGCTGGCCACCGTCGTCCGGCGGCTGCCGCCGCGACGGCTGATCCCGCCCGGCCCGGTCGGCAGGGTGAAGGAGAACGTGGCACCCGTGCCCGGCCCCGCGCTGGTGGCCCAGATGTCGCCACCGTGCTGCTCGACGATGCCGCGGCAGATGGCCAGGCCCAGGCCGGTGCCGCCCTTGCTGCGGGTGTCGGAGGCGTCGACCTGCTGGAAACGGTTGAAGATCTCCTCGAGCTGGTCGACGGGGATGCCGGGCCCCTCGTCGACGATGTCGAAGCGCACCTGCCACTCGCCGGCCACGACCGTCAGCCGCACCACCGACCCCTCCGGGGAGAACTTGACGGCGTTGCCGAGCAGGTTGGTCAGCGTCTGCACCACCCGGTCGCGGTCGGCCCAGACCGAGCCGAAGACGGCACCGACCTCGAGCCGCACGCCTGCGTCGTGGGCCAGCGGGGAGGTCTCGTCCACGGCGGTCGCGACCAGCTGCATCACGGCGACCTGCTCGCGTCGGAGCCGGAGCTTGCCGGCGGCCATCCGCTCCACGTCGAGGATGTCGTTGATCAGGCGGATCAGCCGGTCGCTGCTGTCGCTGGCGACCTCGACCATCCGGTGCGCCCGCGGCGGGAGCTCGCCGGCCGCGCCGCCGGCCAGCAGGCCGAGCGCACCCCGGATCGAGGTGAGTGGGGTCCGCAGCTCGTGGCTGACCACCGAGATGAACTCGTCCTTCATCGTGTCGACCGCCCGCCTCTCGCTGATGTCACGGAAGATGACCACTGACCCCACCACCACACCGTCCTGGACGATGGGCGCCACGATCCGCTCGGAGTCGAAGACGCGACCATCGGCCCGGACGTGGCGGCCGGTCACCAGACGCGTCGCGGTGTCGATCCCCTCCCCCGTCGACCCGCCTGCCGGCTCGCCGGTCGACTCCGCGCTGACCTCCCCGGTGACGTCGTCGGTGATGTCTTCCGCCCGGATCACCTCGTCGACCGGGCGGCCCAGGACCGCCTCGCGCGGCAGGCCCAGCAGCCGGGTGCCGGCATCGTTGATGAACGTGACGCGCCCCTCCTGGTCGAGGCCGTAGATGCCGTCGCCGGCGGAGTTGAGGATCGACTCGTGCTGACGTGAGAGGCGTTCCAGGACAGCGGTCTGCTCGCGCACCTCGCGCTCGAGGCGCCGGTTGGCCGTGACGTCGCGGAAACTCCAGACGCGGCCGACGCTCTCGCCGTTGAGCCGCTGCGGCTGGGAGTAGCGCTCGAAGACCCGGCCATCGCGGAAGTGCAGCTCGTCGAAGGTGCTCGCGGTGGGGTCGGAGTAGAGCTCCTGGACCCGCTCCACGAAGGCGTCGGGGTAGACCAGCTGGCGCAGGACCGAGGACATCACCGTGGCGTCGTCACCGGAGGCGAGCAGCTCGGGGTCGATGTGCCACATCTCGGCGAACTTGCGGTTGGCGCCCGCGATGCGGCCCGAGGCTGCCACCACGAGGATCCCGTCGACCGTGGACTCCAGGGTGGCCTCCAGCAGCGCCAGCGATGTCGCCACCCGGTCCTGCTGGGCCGCCCGCTCCAGCACGGTCGCCGCCAGCCGGGCACCCGACGCCGCGAGCTCGTCGTCGGCGGGGCCGCGGGTGCGGCCCGGCGGGTAGCGGAGCACGAGGCGGCCGACCTCACGCCGTCCGTCGCGCACCGGAACGCGCAGCTCCTCGCCCTTCCAGCCGCGCACCGGCGAGCCGTCCTCGACGTCGGCGCGGGAGACGAAGGCGTGGCGCTGTTCGGAGGCGTCGATCTCCACGTGGCACAACGCCGCTCCGCTGGTCGACTCCAGGTTCTGCGCGAGGTGGCTGAGGATCTCGGGCAGCGGCTCCCCGTCGGCGACCTCGCCGAGCAGGTCGGTGTGGGCGGCCAGGAGCATCTCGGTCCGCTTGCGCCGGGTGATGTCGGAGAGCAGGCCGTGCTGCACGAGCCCCTCCCCCTCGACGTGTTCCAGCACGGTGTCGTCGAGCACCCAGACGACCCGCCCGTCGGCGCGGACCATGCGGTACTCCGCGGCGTTGTGGAAGCCCGCGACCAGGCTGCGGTCCTCGGCCTGGACGACCCGCTCGCGGTCCTCGGGGTGCACCCGCCGGAACCACAGGTCGCGGTCGTCGAGGAACTGCTGCGCGGTGAAGCCGAGCAGCTCCTCGACCTGGTCGCTGACGTAGAGCCACCGTCCGTCCGCCCCGGGGAACGCGGCGTAGACGGTCACCGGGAGCCGCGCGACGAGCAGGTCCTCGGCGAAGTGCCGGAAGCGGGCGTCGCGCCCGGTCGCGCCAGGGACATGGGCTGCCTCGGACCGACCCATCGCGCCCCCTCGCCGTCTCCAGAAACGCCGCCACTGCAAGGGTCCGGGCGCGGGTGCCACGGGTGCCCTCGGGCGTGTCGATGATATCCAGCAGGGGCCTGCGCCGAGGCGATTCGCCAAAGCCGTTCTGGCGAGGGACCCCAGGTCGCCCGACCCCGGCGGTCACAGTGACGGAAGTCGGTCGCGGTCAGCCGCTCAGCAACGCGAGAAGGCTTTGCGCATAAGCACATTCAGCGTCCCGGTGCTCCGACCGATCCTCACGCCCGTCCCATGCGGTCACCACGACGTAGCCGGCGTCCCCGGTCTCGAGCCGGGCGAACCGCGAGCCCAGCCGCTCGCGCAGCTGGTGCTCCCACGGCAGCCAGACGACCTCGTGCTGCTCGATGCTGTCCAGCGCCCACTCGGTGGTGCCGTTGAAGCCGATGACCCGGCCCGTGGGGAACTCGTGCACGTCGACCAGCATCGTGCTCACGACGAAGACCTCGTCGTCCATGTCGCGCCCCGGCACGACGAACCGGTCACCGGGCTCCGGCTCCCACACCAGGCCCGCCGACCGCAGCCTCTGGGCCAGCTCCAGCGAGATCACCGGACCAGTGTGCGTCCGACCGGGTGGGCGCGCCCGGTGGGACCGGGCGGCTCACCTAGGCTGGGCAGCCGCGGCGGTATGCCGTCCGCGCCCGGCACCGGGGCAACGAGAGTGGAGATCATGAGCGGCATCGTCGAGGGCCTGCTGAGCGTCGAGAGCATCTGGGTCTACGTCCTCGTCGCCACCCTGGTGTTCGCCGAGGACGCGATCTTCGTCGGGTTCGTCATCCCTGGCGAGACGGCCGCGGTGCTCGGCGGTGTCGACGCGAGCCGCGGCCACGTGAGCGTCGTCCTCATCGCCCTTGTCGTCGTGCTGGCCGCGGTCGTCGGCGACACGGTGGGCTACGAGGTCGGCAAGCACCTCGTCGGGCCCCGGCTGCTCGGGCACGACCGCCTGCGCAAACACCACCAGCGCATCCACGACGCCCAGGACTTCCTTGCGCGGCGGGGCGGTTGGGCGGTGTTCCTGGGCCGGTTCACCGCCTTCTTCCGTGCCGTCATGCCGGCCCTGGCGGGGTCGGCCCGCATGCCGTACCCACGCTTCCTCGCCTTCAACGCGCTCGGCGGCGTCGTGTGGGGGATCGGCTTCGTGGTGCTGGGCTACCTGGCGGGGAGCTCCTACAAGACGGTCGAGCATCAGGTCGGGCGCGGCGCGGCCTTCGCTGCGGTGGGGCTGCTGGTGGTCGCCCTCGTGGTGCTGCACCTGCGCCGGCGTCGCGCCGAACGGGCCCGCGCGCTCGCCGACTGACCACTTGACGGACGTCACGTCCGCATCATGGGACGGGCGCCGTTCTCCGTTGCCGCCCCTCGCGGCCCCGTGCTGCACTGGAGCCATGTCTTCGACCGTATGGCGGACGCCGACGCACATGGTTGCCATGTGCCGCTGCGCCATGCGGTGCCGCTGCCAGGCCTGACACCAGCCCGCAGCCCCGCCGCTCCCCACCCAGCGGCCACCCCCTCGGAGACCTCGCATGACGCACCCCCGCAGCCACACGGCATACCGCCGGCGGCACATCGACCTGCACCGGATCGCCAGTGCCCTGTGTCAGCGCACGCGAATGCGCACCGCGACACCTCGACCGCACTGACCACCAGGAGCACCCATGACCCTCGCACCCTCGACCACCCGGGCCGGCGGCACCGCCGGCGTGAACCGGTTCACCCCCGACCAGCTGCTGCGCACCGCCCGGCTCTTCGCCACCGACCCCGACCTCGAGCGCCACGTCGACCTCACCGCCACCGAGCGGCAGTGGGCCGTGCTCGACTCCACGCCCCACCTGCAGATCTGGCTGCTGACCTGGCCGGAAGGCACCGGCACCGGGTGGCACGACCACCTCGAGTCCGCCGGCGCGTTCCTCACCGTCCGCGGCCACCTGCTGGAGCAGTCCTGGCACGGCAGACGGCCCGAGTCCCGCTCGCTCAAGGCCGGTGACGGCCGCTCGTTCGGGCCCAAGCACGTGCACAACGTCGCCAACGCCGGCGTGGGCACCGCGCTGTCGCTCCACCTCTACACCCCGCGGCTGACCGCCATGACCCGGTATGCCGTGACCCCGGATGGCCTGCAGGCCAAGGGGATCGAGCGGGCGGGGGTGGACTGGTGACGACGGCCACGCCTTCACCGGCGCCGTCGCCGTCGTCGGAGAGCCCGGCACTGCACTGGCAGACCGAGCTGTTCGCGACCCGCCGCGGCTCGGGCGAACACCCCGGGCGGGGTTGGGACGCCCCGGTCTACGCCGGGATCGACGACCAGCTCGAGGACTCGCGCTCCCGGCTCAGCCGGGTCAGCGCCCGCACGGCCTACCAGGAGGTCCTGCACGGACGGGCCGTCATCGTCGACATCCGCCCCCAGTTCCAGCGGGAGCGCGACGGCGTCGTCGATGCCTCACTCGCCCCGCTGCAGGTGGAACGCAACCACCTGGAGTGGCGGTTCGACCCGCGGCACGACGCGCGCCTGCCCATCGCGGCGTTCGACCTGCGGGTCATCGTGATGTGCGAGGAGGGCTACACGTCCTCGCTGGCCGCCGACGCGCTGGTGCGGCTCGGTGTCCACCGGGCGACCGACGTGGTCGGCGGGTTCGCCGCCTGGGCGGCCGCGGGCCTGCCGGTCGCGCCGGCCTGAGACCGGTCTGCGGCTCCGAGGGCGCAGGGGGTGACCCGGAGCCGCAGACCACCTCGCGGGCGCAGCGTCACGAAGGCGTCGACCCCCGGGCGCCGCCATCCCTGAGGCAGCGACACGACGTGGTCGCGGAGCAGCTCGGCCAGCAGCACGGTGAGCTCGACGAGGCTGAAGTCCCGCCCGATGCACAGCCGGGGGCCGAGCCCGAACGGCAGGTAGTCAGGCCGGGCCGTCGTGCTCGCCGCCCCGGACACGAGGCGGCCGGGCTGCCCGGCGACGAACCGCTCGGGGTCGAAGCGCTCGGGGTCGAAGGTCTCGGCGTCCGGCCACGCGGCGGGGTCGCGGTGCAGCAGCCACGGGCTGACGATGGCGATCGTGCCGGCGGGGACCTGCCGGCCGCCCAGCACGTCGGGCGTCGTCGCGCGCCGCGAGACCACCCACCCCGGCGGGAAGAGGCGCAACGACTCGTCGACCACCGCACGCGTCCACGGCAGCTCGCGGCGCAGCTGCAGCGCCGGCACGTCCCCGGCCGCGCGGACCTCGGCCCGCAGCCGGTCCTGGTGGGCCGGCTGCTCGGCCAGAAGCATCAGCGTCCATGTCAACGCCGAGGCCACCGTCTCGTGCCCGGCGACGACCATCGTCACCAGCTCGTCCCGCACCGCGTCGTCCGGCAGCCCGGCCGCGAGGAGCAGGCCGAGCAGGTCGTCGTGCGACTCCCCGACGCCGCGCGACCGGCGGCGGGCGATCACCTCGCGGCAGATCCGGTCGAGGTCGCGCACCGCCCGGCGCAGCCGCCGGTTGACCGGGGTCGGCACCCATGACGGCAGCGGCACGACCTGGCGTCCCTGGGCCACGACGAGCTCGGCCGCCTCGTCGGTGGCGCGGACCAGGGCGTCGGTGACCTCGGCGAGGTCCTCGTCGAACAGGGTCTGGCCGATGACGTCGAGCGTGACCCGCATGGCCAGGGCGTCGACGTCGAGGACGGCGCCGTCCGCCGGCAAGGACCGCCACTCCCCCACCACGCGGCCGGCCGCCGACCGGATGCTCTCCGACACCGCGTCCAGCCGGGTGTGGTGGAAGGCCGGCTGGGCGGTGCGGCGCCGGGGCAGCCACCGGTCGTCGGCGACGGCAAGCAGGCCGGGACCGGTGACCCGGGCCAGCGCGGCGTACTGCACCGTCGCCTTGGACCAGGTCCGCGCTCCCGACTGCAGCACCCGCCGCACGTCGGCCGGGTCGCTGACGAGCAGCGCCGTGGTGCGCGGCACCGGGAAGGCGACCAGCGCGCCATACCGGCGGCGGGTGTCCTCGAGGAAGGCCAGCGGGTTGTCGCGGATGGCCGCGAAGCCGCGAGCCATGTCGAGCGAGCTGGGGCCGGGCAGGCCGAGGGTGCTCAGAGGTAGAGCCCCGTCTGGCCGTCCTCGACCCGGGTGGCCGCGACGGCGTGGATGTCCTTCTCGCGCAACAGGACGTAGTCCTTGCTGTGCAGCTCGACCTCGGCGCGGTCCTCGGCGTCGAACAGGACGCGGTCACCGACCTCCACCTGGCGGCAGTTGGGGCCGACCGCGACGACGGAGCCCCACGAGAGGCGCTTGCCCATGCTCGCGGTGGCCGGGATGACGATGCCGCTGCCGGAGCGGCGCTCCCCCGGTTCGCCCTCGAGGGAGACGAGGACCCGGTCGTGCAACATGCGGATCGGCAGCCGCTCGGCCGCCGACGTGCCCTGTTTCTCAGTCACGCGTGCGACGCCAGATGACCAGGCCGAGCACGGCGGCAACGGCAGCACCGATGGCGGCCACGCGCTCGACGCGCAGGTCACCCTCGGGCGTGTGGGTGGCGGTGTACAGGCTCGCCTTGACCGACGCCACCTCGCGGCGTGCGATCTCCTTGGGCTGCGCACGGAACGCGAGCTCGTCGATGGTCGCGGCAAGGCGGTCACGCGTCGCGTTGATGTCGGCCTCGATCGCGCCGACCGACGTGCTCTTCTGCTCGAGCTCAGCCATGGGGGGCTCCCTCCGTCCGGTGCAGCGACGATAACGCAGACTGGACCTTGCGTTCTCACCCTGACCACGGAAGAGGAACCCATGCCCCGCCTCGAGACCCAGCAGCCCGCACCGGACTTCAGCCTGCTCGACCAGGACGGAAACACCGTCTCCCTCAAGGACTTCGCCGGTCGCAAGCTGATCATCTTCTTCTACCCCGCCGCGATGACGCCCGGCTGCACCAAGGAGGCCTGCGACTTCCGCGACTCCCTGGCCCGGCTGCAGGGCGCCGGCTACGACGTCGTCGGCATCAGCCCGGACACCCCGGAGAAGCAGAAGAAGTTCATCGAGAAGGAGTCGCTGACCTACCCGCTCCTCTCCGACCCCGACCACGCGGTCATGGAGGCCTACGGCGCGTGGGGCGAGAAGTCGCTCTACGGCAAGAAGGTCACCGGCGTCATCCGCTCCACCGTCGTCGTCGGCGAAGACGGCACCGTGGAGCTGGGGAAGTACAACATCAAGGCCACCGGCCACGTCGCCGCGCTGTCCAAGGCGCTGGGACTGGACTGAACGGCATACCCCTGCCCGGTATGCCGTGCGGCTGGGTCCCGGTGGTGCCCACCGGAACCCGGCCGTTTCAGTAGAGTCGGCGCCGCGCGGAAGTGGTGAAACTGGCAGACACGCAGGATTTAGGTTCCTGTGCCTTCGGGCGTGAGGGTTCAAGTCCCTTCTTCCGCACGCATTCCCGGGACAACCCCCGGAGCCGAGGAACCGCCCGCCGGAGCCCGGCCCCGAGGCGCCGCCGCCGGCCCCGCCGCTAGGGCCGGCGGGGGCGGTAGGGGCGTGGATGTTCGTCCCGGCCGGGTTCCGCTGAGTGCTGGAACCGCTCACCGGTCCCTCCTCCCCCGTCGGCGGCGGGGCCGGGGTCCACCGGGGCGACGGGTCCGGGGGGTCGGTGCCCGGCGTGAGCGCCGGCCGCCGGCACCGGCGGCGGACGCCTGCCCGCCAGGCTGCACCTGCCCGGTCCAGTTGCGCCTGCTGCCCGAGGGCGCCGGCGAGGCCGGGATCGGGGCGAGCGCCTGCGCCCGGGCCGCGAGCAGGTCCAGCATGGCCGCGCCCACCGGGTCGGCGGCGCGGAAGGCCAGTCCCCGAAGCGCACCAGCGGCACCCCGCGGCGACCACGGCGGCGCCGCCGGCACACCCCCTGGCCCCGGGCGCCCAGGCCAGCGGGCGGGGCGGCACCAGTTCGGCTGGGGCCAGCCGGCGCACCGCGCCGGCCACCGCCCGAGCTACCTTTCGCGGCCACCCGTCCGAGCCGGGAGATACACATCCGCTCCACCCACATCACCCGTGTCGCCCGCGTCGAGGCGCCACCGGCCGCCGTCGACGATCCCCTCGAGGACACCGGGGCGGATGGACAACCACACTCCGCCGCGCGCCGGGTACGGCCCTGCGCATTTTGGACCAGAGCAGGATGGGTGAAGGACCTGCACCGGATGGCGATGCGCTCGACGGCGTGGAATCTTCCTCTGGGGGACGCCCACGGCGAGGTCATAGCGATCGCCCTTGGCGCGCCGACCACACGCGATGTCTCGGCTGCAGCATGGCCGGAGTCGACCGAGTTGGTGCGCGAGTTGCGTCGCCTTCACGCTGAGAGAACTCCGTAGCACCCCCCGGGCCGGCGGAGCGCGTGGCCGACGTCTCTCGGTGGGCGTCCCGGCAGGAGCCGCATCTTGGCCCCCCGGCTTGGGCCGCCCTGAGGTGTCACTCCGGCGAGCGGTTGAGCCTCATGCCGAGGGAATGCGGAGCGGTCTCCACGAACCCCATCCGTGCGTAGAGCTTACGCCCGGGGCGATCCGCCATGAGCGTGACGTAAGGGTTTGCTGGGGCCTCTTCTGCGATCTGCTCCAGGAGGCGCTTCAGCACCGCTGCACCCAGGCCCCGCCCTTGGTGGCCAGGTCGGGTCGCCATGTCCGCCACCGTGAAATACCAGCCACCGTCCCCGATGACGCGTCCTGTCGCCACAAGGCAGCCCGTCGCCGCTTCCCTGACTGTCACCCATGCCCACGACCCCGTCAGCGCGGGCCCCGCCTGCTCTGCCGTTACGACCGAGAGTCCAGCGCGGGCGCGCAGCTCGCGATACTCCTCCAGCCCAGGCGCTTCGCTGGACAGCCGGTAGTCAGGGTGCAGAGTCACGTGGTTCTCCTCAGTGGCCGGGTATGACGACACTAACGACCCCTCTAACGCCCACGTTTCACCTGCACCTCGATCCGCCAGCAGGACAAACCGGTTCCCGTTGTCGACGGGCCATATAGTCATACTGAAAGGACCCCTTCACATCTGAACTGTGAAGCATTATCTTCATATCCATGACCCAAGCGACGACCGTGGATGCATCGCCAGCCTCGCCTCGGCTGTCTCGTCAGGCCGACTTCCGCAGGCTCTGGACCGGATACTCCGTCTCTGCTGTCGGCAGCGAGGTCACCGTCCTCGCGATACCGATCTCCGCGGCCGTCTTGCTCGGGGCGTCCGCGCTCCAAATGGGTCTGCTCACCGCCGCGGCAACACTGCCCCACCTCGTGATCGGGCTCCTTGCTGGCGTCTGGGTGGACCGACTGCCACGGCGCCGACCTCTGTTGGTGGCCGCGGACCTTCTCGCCGCTGCTGCGCTCCTCACCATCCCGCTGGCTTGGTGGCTCGGTGTGCTGACGGTGCCCCAGCTGATCGCGGCGGAGCTGGTGGTCGGCTCCTGCCGGGTGGTGTTCCGCCCCGCGTACCAGTCGCACCTTCCCGATGTCGTATCTCGTGAGCAGCTGACCGTGGCCAGCAGCCACTTTCGTGCATCCGAGTCAGTGGCGATGCTGGCGGGGCCCGGGCTTGGCGGCCTCTTGGTCCAGGCTGTGTCTGCACCCTTCGCGGTCGCGCTCGATGCGATCTCGTTCGTAGTGTCCGCAGCCTGCATTAGGTCTGTGCACGCGCCGGAGAGGGCAGCCGCACCGCGCACCGAGCGACGATCGCTGCGACGCGACCTCACCGAGGGCCTCCGCACAGTGATCGCGGATGGGTCGCTGCGCGCGGTCGCTGGGGCGGCGGGCAACCTCAACCTCTTCGGGATGCTCATGATGGCCCTGTTCGTCGTCTACGCCACTCGGGAGCTCGGATTCTCTGCCGGCCTGGTCGGAGCCGTCGTCACCCTGGGCGGCATCGGTGCTCTTGGCGGAGCGTTGCTAGCACCGCGCGTCTCGGCTGCGCTTGGCGCGGGCCGAACGATCGTGCTCGCCTCGGTAGTCTTCTCTTTCGCCCTCTTCGCGATCCCGCTAGCGCGGGGTCCGCGGTTGATCGAGTTGGTCGTCATAGGTGGCGGCGAGCTCATCGGAGGGGTCGCCGTGATGCTGTTCGACGTCACGTCCTCAGGTATCACCCTGACGGCGGTGCCGACCGAACTGCTGGGCCGAGTCAGCTCGTGCATGGCCTTCCTGACCCAGGGCGTCAAACCCGTCGGGGCGCTGGCTGGCGGCCTGCTCGGCACGTCGCTCGGCCTACACACCGCGCTCTGGGTGGCTGCGCTCGGCGCGACGACAACGATGCTGTGGACCGTCTTCTCCCCGCTCCGACACAAGGCCGGCACTCGGGTACTCGCCGGCGCCGGCGACGGCGAGGCACCGTGAGCACCCGTGACTTCTCGTCCCATCCCGAACTGTCCGATTCGCGTCGAGCCCTGCATCACCTGCCGGGACGGAGGCCCCAGTGAACTGGCGTGACGAGGCCGAGTGCCTCCATACCGACCCCGAACTCTTCTTTCCTGTCGGCGCGTCTGGACCAGCACTTATCCAGATTCAGGAGGCGAAGAGCGTGTGCCGCCGCTGTCCCGCGCTGGACGAATGCCTCGAATGGGCCCTGGACAGCGGCCAAGAAACGGGCATCTGGGGTGCCACCGACGAACGTGAGCGAAACCTCATCCGCCGGCGGCGCTCCCGTGCGGCACAACGCCCAGCTTCGTAACCCCGGGCGTCAGTAAGCAGGGTCGGTGCAAGCGGTCCCTACCTCCTCCGTTGATGAGCAGTCGTCCGCACGTCAAGATCACGGAGACCCGACGTCGATGCTCCTCCAGCCGCAGCCGCTCCGCGTTTCCCAACCGTCCTCCCTCGCCGAACCGAGACGTAGCATTCTCAGCTTGAGACGCGACGGCCACGGGAGGTTGTGCTCGGCGCTGACTGCGACAACGCGCAGCTGCTGGACGCCGGGAGCCGGTGCTCGAGGTGGCATGGTCGGCTCAGCCAGGATGCGAGCCGGCGCAGGCTGGGCGGCGCCGACCGGAAGTGCTCGTCGTAAGAGCGCGGACGTGCTCCGACGGTGGCGGTTTAGGCCCGCATCCCTCCGTGCGTTATCGAGGCTTCAGAAGTGAACAAGCTGTGCCCACAATCGCGTGGTTCTACGGTCATGCCTCGGCTTGCTGCTTGCGATCAGAGACACGGCGGCTCGACTGCCTTGACCAGGAACGGCGGCCTTGGCTCGTCCGGATGCATCACCTGGCCGCAGACGACCAGCACGCGGTCCTGCTGCCATGCAATGGTGGTCGGAACATCGAAGCCCTTCGACACAGGCAGAGGTATCTGCGCGACGAGCTCGGCGCTGGCCCAGTCGCGGGCAAGCCGCATCACATCGAGGCCGAAGGTCACCGTTTCACGAGTCTCCCCTTCGTTGACTGCGCCGAGCAGAAACAGGGAGCCGTCCGGTCCCGACCGCAGCAACAGGCCGTCGGCGGCGAACACATGCCCGTTCAGGTCGACTCGTGACGCAACCCCCGAGGCCGTCTCCACGCGCCACAGTTCGCCCTGGGCTTGCGCGGCGACCAGCAGCATTCCGCGCTCGGAGTCGCCCACGATCCCGTTGAGGAAACTGTGTTCGTCCGCGCCGAGCCCCGCCAAGTCCACCAGCACCTCTGGTTCCCCGACGCCACCCTGACCGTCGACATCCAACGGCAGTCGCCAAATCACTGGCCGGGCCGAGTCCGTGACGTATGCGGCGGACTGGTCGGTCGTCACGTCATTGAGCAGCGTCCGCTCGACGGGGACATTGCGCCGAGCCACCAGCGCCGCAGTCGCCGCGTCATACACAAAGAGGTCACCGGTGCTCCCTCCGCACGCGACCAGACGCTGCCGTGAATCCATCGCGAGGCCAAGCAACTCGGTGCGGCCGTCGCCGCCCGGCGAAAGCCAGACCTCTGCCTCGGGGAGCCCCGACTGGATCCGGAACACCGTGCCGTCAGTCGTGCTGCCCACGAAGTACGTCCCATCCGGCCCCTCTGTGATTCCCTCGGGGAACACCGCTGGACCAGGCAGGGCGTACGGGTCGGGGCGGCTGGCTGCCTGGTCGGTCACCCCGAAGAGGGCGCTGTTCATGGCGCTCCTTACTGAAACGTTGATGGGGCAGGAGTCCGGCGGTAGAAGGCCGACACACAGCGATGCCCGACTGGAACTGTCGCGTCGTCGAACCGGCGCTGCCGCGGGGCTGAACCCTGCTTTGCGGACGTCGCCGCCGTCGGCCCTATCCGGCCCCGCGGCAGACAGACCCCTAGAAGCCGTGGGTCTGGGTGCGCTGAGCGAGCATGAGAACGTCCGCGACATAGACCCGCTTGGCATGCAACCAAGCGTGGGACACCGGTGGCGCACCATGCGTCTCAGGAAGGTCCTCCGAGGCCCGCGTGCGGCCTCCAAGGATGCGAGGGCGTCCTGAAGCCTTCGCGAGCGACGCCAAGAGCTGTCCCCAGCGGCGGGCGTGGACGAAGCCCTCCGTCACAGAAGTCGTCATCTGAGTCTCTCCCACTCGCCTAGCCCAACTATATGAAGCATTGCCTTCACGTTTCTGAAGGTACTACTTCATACCGCCCGAGTCAAAGTCTTAGGGTCCACCTGCCGCGCAACCCCTGGCCGATTCAGATGGGACCCCAATGTGGCTCAGCCCAGCCCCGGTCTCTCGACTGACCACCGCAGGGCCCGTTCCGTTCGACTTGAAGCACCACCGGCACGGGCGGTGAAGATCCTGAACCTTTCGCATGCCGTCAGCCTCACCCCCGCCACCCTCGATCGAGCATCGGCTAGCGCGTCGGTGAGATGGCTCAGCATCATCTGCGCGACAGGGAGAGGCCCGCCCCGCCCGATGGCCACCCCCTTGCGAAGGCAAGTCCACGGCAGGTGGGTGGCATCCGTGCGTTCGGGTTCACACCTGCTTGGGGAACAGGGACCAGAAAACGGTCACAGCCTTGGCGCCCTCTGGGTGACGATCGGGAGTTCGCCCCTTACCAAAGCGTTCCAGCAGGGCCTTCACCTCGCGATTAAGCTCTGCCGCCTCCTCCTGGCTCAGCCACAAGCGATCCTTGGCCATGTCCGAGCCTTTGCGACCGTTGCGATCGCTGGCAGCCCAGGACTCAAGATCCTCCAGGAAGGGGCCGATGAACGCCGCCGCGAAAGCCTTCGCAGCCACCTTGCTTGCGCCGGCCTGAGCCTGACTCGAAATATGCAGACTCCGCGCAGGAGCCCGCCAAGGACGTTCCCTGCCATCCGCAGTTGCGTTGTCGCGAACGATGATTCCCCATTGCTCCAACGCGCGTAGGTGGTAGCTCATCGCCGACGGCGTGAGCCCACACAAGCGCGCCGCATCCGTGGCGGTCAGGGTCGTGCCGCCGTACAGCTCGTCGATGATGCGCTGGCGCGCCGGGTGAGCCACGGCGCGGATCGCCTTGGGGTCCGTCAGCGTTATTTCTTTCTTGAGCGGAGCGCGTCGAGCCATGAGCAAACAGTAAGGGGCTGGGCCGGATAAGTGAAGCATTCAGTTCACAGTTGCGAAGCGACCATTTCCTAAATCCCGGCAGGATCCGGCGTTGCGCTTGGAATAGGGAGACCGGACGGCCGGGCGCGCAGATGACTCGGGTGCTGCCGTGATCGCCGTTGTGCAGGCAGCCATCAGATCGAGGTACGCCATCATTGGTGGCTGAGATATTCGCTCTCAGGTTGCCCTGCAGCGGCCCGGGGCCCGCAAGGCCGCGTCCAACACCGACGATTTCGGCCGCGCCGAGGTTGGCGAGGACCGGCAGGCCACCCAGCAGCGAGCGCTCGCTGTAGTCCCTCCACATGCCGCACCACCTGGCGCATCTCGCAAGGGTCCGGGCAGCCTAACCCCCGGAGGCCGGATCGACTCGCCACCATCGCCATCGATCCTGCTCTTAGCCTACGGGCGGGTTGAACCTGCTGCGCTGTCTTAGCTTCCAGCGGGCAGACAGGTGGTTCCGCACCTCGATTACGGCCTCGACCGCAAAATCGATGAATCGGTGAGCGGAAGTTCCAATGGCTCGTCGGTCGCTCCAGTCCACCCGTGCGTGGCCAGTTACGTGCAGGGTGTGGCCTGACTCCCAGTCCAAGAAGAGCAACGCGCAGGCGGGATTCAGATGCAAGTTGCCCAGGGACATGAACATGCCATTGCCCACATAGTCCGGCCAGGCAATATGACGGCCCGATATTGCCCGGACGAAGCCAGGGTTTCCCCCTCGGTGTGAGGCGTCCGCACCATGGAGCGCCGCCGATGTACCGAGAAAGAACGTGTCCGCGGAGTTGATCCAGTCCTGCTGCTTGGGGGTGAGGCCGCACCTGTGGACCGCTCCGATCGGGCGGCGTGGAGAGTTGGGCTCGGCCCGCTCACGCAGCTGGATGTATTTGGGACAGTTGGCGAGCACTTGCCGTGTGGTGATCGTCAGTCCGTTCGCACTTCGGATCGCATCGCCGTTGATGCGGATGCGGCGCTGGGTTTGCGGATCGAGGCCGATCATCCCGATTGGGCCCAACTTGTGGAATGCGGTGGCTAATGGGTCGTACGCGGATGGCGCTGCTCCGATCTCGAGCATGCGGGTGTCAGGGACCTGGACGAATCCTTCTTCGCCGGCCAAGACGCCTACCCACAGCTCATCCATTAGGCCGCGGCCAGTCACGACCATCAACTGTTGCTGCCTGAGAAACTCTCGGGCCACAGGAGGGACGTCGGGCCCAATGCGCTCGAGTGCGCGTTCCACTCCACGCACTCCGGCGCGCATCCGAACCGCCGCTTCACCTGGGTGCAACTGCACTGGTTGCGGCATTACATCTCCCATTTCGGCCTCCTGACCCCCGTGCCAGAAGTGGGGGCATAGGGCTGGGTCAGAAGAAGCCGCACGTCGGTTCCTCTCCGTAAGGAGCACCCCGATCCCCCGCGCCCTCGGCGCAGAAGACCTCGAGCCTGATCCCGTCAGGGTCGGCGAAGAAGAGTCCCCCAGATTGCTCAGCCGCGCCGTGGGCGACTACGCCGTCATGCAGAATCTGGACGTTCATGGCACGCAGTCGGAGTTCAACCTGCTCAACGTCGTCGAAGCTCTGGACCTGAAAAGCATGGTGGTGCAGTCCGGGAGAGGATGCAGAGAAGCTCCCGGTGGCCTGCTCCCAAAGCGTGATTACGACGTCGTCGCCCGATGCGAGGTAAGCGTACGTCCGCCCACGCTGGGCCACCGATAGTTGGAAGACTCGGGTGTAGAAGTGCGTGGAACGCTCTAAATCCGTCACATTCAGGCCAACGTGCCCGAGTCGCATTTCCTGGCTCACAGATACCTCACTGATCTGCTGTGGGCCTGGCGCCACACAGCCTCTCCCTTTGCTCAAAAAGAAGATTCGGCCTTCAGCCCGGCCGTGCCCCAGGGTCAAGCGGCGCCTGCGGCAGCGACCTGCGCAGCTTCGCCGTAATGAATCACCGCCATGAGGGCAGGCATCAAGTCAGCAGCGTCTTCAGTCGTCATTTCTTCTAAACAGGCCGACAGCAGGATGGCATCGAGGTCCTGACGCAAGAGACTCGTCATCTCCAACACCCACTCAACGTTTTCCTTCACGGATCAACCTCTCCTCATCACCAACGCGAAATGCCAGTTCGACGCGCACGAAAGGCCCGGGGGCCAAGGTCCCCTGAGTCACTTGATGGCGCGCCCCTCGCGGAGTGCCCCCCGCCGAAGCCCGCATCACTGGGAAGAGTGCGCTGGGTTTCCGTGGCTGGGGTTTTCGCGTCCGCCACCAGCCCGCGCCCTGGGCTCGCAGCCAGAGACGGCTGACGCCCACACTCAGGGGCGCAGTGACAGGCGAAGGCCTACACCCGGCGAAGAGGGCGCCGCTCGCACATCGGATATATGAAGTAAAATCTTCATAGATACGAAGGTACTGTTTCACGTTTCGCTGGTCAAGCCCCGACGCCGGGCGCAAGCGAGTCCACACGCCGCGGATCGCGGGGGCGGGTGGCCGACCACGATCACCGCAGACTCAAGGAGCGACCCTCGATGGGTCGCCAAAACATGCGACGCCCAAGCACCCATCAACCACGTTGAGGGTAGTCCGAGGCATGATCAAGTGGCGGGTCAGTATCGGGTGATTCCTACTCCCCTGGCCGCCACATCAGTGGCCGAGTTCACCCCTCCGTCGTCCTCGCCCCAGCGCGGACCAGTCGTCGACAAATGGAACCAGTCGTCAATACGTCACTGCGTGTGAGGCAGGATGGACCAAAAGACGTTGCGAGCTTGGGCATCCTCGGGGTGGCGCTCGGGCGTCCGGCCCTTTCCGTAGCGCTCGAGCAAGGCCCTCACCTCATGGTTGAGCTCAGCGGCCTCCTTGTCCGAGAGCCACAAGCGGTCCTTGGCCATGTCCGACGCGCCAGCGGCGGCACCTCGTCGATCGCTAGCGGCCCACGCCTCCAAGTCCTTCAGCAGCGGCTCGGTGAACGTGGAAACAAACGCTTTGGCAGCCACCTTGCTCGAGCCTTCGGCCGCACGACTGGAGATGTGGAGACTCCGAGCAGGAGCACGCCATGGACGTTCGCGCCCGTCTTCCGTGCTTGCATCTCTGACGATGATCCCCCACTGCTCCAACGCCCGCAGGTGGTAGCTCATCGCCGACGGGGTCAAACCGCACAGGCGGGCGGCCTCCGTGGCCGTCAGTACGGATCCGCTGTAGAGCTCGTCAATGATGCGCTGCCGTGCCGGGTGGGCCAGGGCACGGATCGCCTTGGGGTCTGTCAATGTGACTTGCTTCTTGAGCGCGGGACGTCGTGCCATAGGAGGACACTAGAGCGCCAGCCACATGTGAAGGAAGAGGTTCGCGTCTGCGAAGCAATCGCTTCCCAGACAGGGCGGCCACTAAGGCACTTGCGTCAGCGCCTCGGACTGATGACAGTGGCGCCTTGCCACAGCCAGTCGGCGGCCAGCCGGCGCCGAGGGCCGATGAGGACCAGGACTCAGGTGGCCCGCCGAGCGGCTTCCCTGCGCGACCGCACCCTGCCGCAGCCTTCACCTTGGAGCCATGGAGCCGCGAACCCGTGCTGGCGGGAGGGATAGCAATCGGCTCCCGCCAGCACAGTTGTCATTGATGACCTCGGCGCCCCGCTGCCACCAGTTCGCTTGCAGAAGGGAAGGCCGGCCGCGGCGCGTTCCAGGAGGGTGGGCCCGCGAACTAATGAAGCATTTCCTTCGCAATATCTGAAGATAGTGCTTCACACTTTGACTGTCAAGCCGGGCCGTGGCGCGGACCGAGGACCGGCCGTCCCCCTGCGCCACTCGGCTGGCGAAAGGGCCACTCCGTCCGGAGCGCTGGGGCAGCGCCCGGACAGTGGAGGTCAGCATTCGATGACGTTGACCGCCAGACCCCCTCCTGCTGTCTCCTTGTACTTGTCGGACATGTCGGCCCCCGTTTCCCTCATCGTCTTGACCACCTGGTCCAACGAGACCACGTGGGTTCCGTCCCCACGCAGCGCAGCCCGAGCCGCGGTGATGGCTTTGACAGCGGCGATGGCGTTGCGTTCTATGCATGGGATCTGGACGAGGCCGGCCACCGGGTCACATGTCATTCCCAGATGGTGCTCCATGGCGATTTCTGCGGCGTTCTCCACCTGGTTGGGCGTACCGCCGAGAACCTCGGCGAACGCGCCTGCGGCCATTGAACACGCCGACCCGACTTCCCCCTGACAGCCCACCTCCGCTCCGGAGATTGACGCGGTCTCCTTGTAGATGGCGCCGATCGCTCCTGCAGTCAGCAGGAAGCGGATGACTCCTTCGTCGTCAGCGCCTGGCACAAAGGTCGTGAAATAGTGCAGCACTGCCGGGATGATGCCGGCTGCTCCATTGGTCGGCGCCGTGACGACGCGGCCGCCAGCGGCGTTCTCCTCGTTGACGGCGAGCGCGTAGAGAGTCACCCAGTCAAGCCCTCTCAAGGGGTCTTCCGAGGGCCCTTCGGCGGCCAGCTGGCGAGCCAGCGCCGGGGCTCGGCGTCGCACGTTCAACCCTCCTGGCAGCGTGCCCTCGCGGCGGGAACCCGAGTGGACGCAGTCCTGCATGACTTCCCAGATCTTGAGCAGCCCGGCGCGGATGTCCGCCTCGGGCCGCCAGGATCGTTCGTTTGCCAGCATGACTCCGCTGATGGGCAGGCCCGCGGTGTGGCAATGGGCGAGCAACTCTCCTGCGGTGCGGTAGGGGTACGGCACCGCAGGGCGCGGCGATCCGCCGGTTTCGGTGGGCCTCCCCTGCTCATCTACGACGAACCCACCTCCCACCGAGTAGCAGATCCACTCATGCACGAGCGAACCCTCGATGTCGACGGCCCGGAACCTCATGCCATTCGGGTGGAACGGGAGGACCTCGCGCGGGTACAGGCAGACGTCTCGCTCTTCGACGAAATCAATCTGGTGGCGACCGAGGATTCGCAGCCGGCCACGGCCTCTGATGTGTTGCAGGAGAATGTCGACCTCTGCCGGGTCAACGGTCTCGGGCTGCGCTCCGGAGAGACCTAAGAGCACGGCCTTGTCGGTGCCGTGCCCGCGTCCTGTGGCGCCCAGGGAGCCGAAGAGTTCGACCTGGACACGATCGATGTCGCCCAGCTTGTTCTGGTCGCAGAGGCTCACCCCGAACAACCGGGCCGCCCGCATGGGTCCGACGGTGTGCGAGCTTGAGGGTCCTATTCCGACTGAGAACAGGTCAAAGACGCTGAGAGTCATAGGGGTTCGTCTCCTGATTGCGCCGCGCGAGGCTTGCTACGTGAGGCTTTCGCGAGGGCGTAGAGCCGTCCGGCCCGGTAGGAAGATCGAACCAGGGGGCCAGACATGACCGCCACGAATCCGAGGCCAATCGCCACGTCCCGCAGGCTGTCGAACGTCGCGGGCTCTACCCAGTTAGCCACAGGATGGTGGCGGGAGGTGGGACGCAGGTACTGGGTGATGGTGAGCAGGTCGCAACCGACCCGTCGGAGGTCGTTCAGGGTTTCGACGATCTCCCCCTCGTGCTCGCCGAGGCCCAGGATGAGGTTGGATTTGGTGATCATCCCGGCGGCCTTGGCTCGTTCGAGCACCTGCAGCGATCGCTCGTACCGAAATGCTGGCCTGATGCGGCGAAACAGCCGAGGTACCGTTTCGAGGTTGTGCGACAAGACCTCGGGGCGGGAAGCGAACACCGTGTCCAGGAGGTCGGGACGGCCGGAGAAGTCTGGGACGAGAAGCTCGACGCCGGTTGCTGGGTTGACCGTGTGGATTTGACGCGCCGTCTCGGCGTAGAGCCACGCGCCTTGGTCCGGCAGGTCGTCGCGAGCCACGCCGGTGACCGTTGCGTAGCGCAGTCCCATGGCCTGCACCGACCTGGCCACGCGAACCGGCTCATCGGGGTCCAGGTCTTCGGGACGGCCAGTGTCGATTTGGCAGAAGTCGCAGCGTCGCGTGCACTGCGCCCCGCCGATGAGGAAGGTGGCCTCGCGCTCCTGCCAGCAGTCGAAGATGTTGGGGCACTTTGCCTCAACGCACACGGTGTGGAGCGCTTCGCGTTCGACCATTTCGCGGATCTCACGGTATCCGGGGCTGATGTGCATGGGCGCTTTCATCCACGATGGTTTGCGCTCAACAGGGCTGCGACTGTTGACCACCTCCAGCCGCAAGCGACGCCGGCCTTCACTGGCTGGGCCGCTCATGTCGTCAGGTGCGCATAGAGGGGGTGCGCCTGGGCGAGTTTCTCCACCCGGCGTCTTAGGTCCGCAGTCTCTTGGGGGGAAACATGCGGTTGTAGCGCCAGAGCGATGATGTCCGCGACTTCCGCGAACTCCTTGGCGCCGAAGCCCCTCGCGGCCAGGGCTGGCGTGCCGATCCTGAGCCCGGAGGTGACCATCGGGGGTCGGGGGTCGTGAGGTACGGCGTTCCGGTTGACCGTGATGCCAACCTCGTGCAGGCGGTCCTCCCCCTGTTGACCATCGAGGATGGACGCACGGAGGTCCACCAGCACCAGGTGGACGTCGGTGCCACCCGTGAGGACATGAACCCCCGCCTCCGCGGCGTCAGTTCGGGCTAGACGCTCGGCCAGGATCTGCGCACCCTCGATGGTGCGACGTTGCCGATCCCTGAAGGCCGGTGTGCTGGCAATCTTGAACGCAACGGCCTTCGCCGCGATGACGTGCTCCAGCGGGCCGCCTTGCAGGCCTGGAAAGACGGCCGAGTTCAGCTTCTTGGCGATGGCTGCGTCGTTGGTCAGGATGACGCCCCCGCGGGGTCCGCCCAGGGTCTTGTGCGTGGTGGAAGTCGTGACGTGAGCGTGCGGCACGGGGTTGGGGTGCAGGCCTGCAGCGACAAGTCCAGCGAAATGGGCCATGTCCACCATCAGCAGCGCTCCGACTTCGTCTGCGATCTCGCGAAAGCGAGCGAAGTCCAGGTGCCTCGGATAGGCGGACCATCCGGCGATGATCATCTTCGGGCGGTGGACGCGGGCTAGTTGAGCAACCTCGTCCATGTCCACGAGCCCGTCAGGCCCGACGTGGTAAGGCGTCACCTGGAAGGATCGGCCCGAGAAGTTCAGGCGCATGCCGTGGGTGAGATGGCCGCCGTGGGCAAGGTCCAGACCAAGGATGGTGTCGCCGTGGTCCAGGAGCGCGAAGAACACTGCGGTGTTCGCCTGCGCCCCGGAGTGCGGCTGGACGTTTGCATATTCCGCGCCGAAGAGATGTCGCAGTCGGTCGATGGCCATCTGTTCGATGGCATCCACGTGTTCGCAGCCGCCGTAATAGCGTCTGCCTGGGTAGCCCTCGGCGTACTTGTTGGTGGCCACGGAGCCTTGAGCTTCCATCACCGCGCGGGGGGCGAAGTTCTCCGAGGCGATCATCTCCAGCGTCGTCTGCTGCCGGTTCAGCTCCGCTGCGAGCGCGGCAGCGACCTCGGGATCCACCTCGGCCAAGGCTTCTGTGAGCACGTCTTGACTCATCATGGGCTCAGTTCTCCTGCTCGCTGAAGGCCCGGTATGCCGCGGCGTCCATCAGTGTCCTTGACTCGAGAAAGCGCACACGGAAGAGCCAACCCGCCCCGTACGGATCGGTATTGACCAGTTCCGGCTCGTTTTCCAGCGCATCGTTGATCTCGGTGACCTCGCCATCTACCGGGGCGAAGAGATCGCTCACGGACTTGGTGGACTCCACCTCTCCGCACCGTTCGCCCGCGTTGACGCGGGCGCCGACCTCGGGTAGCTCCACGTAGACCACGTCGCCGAGGGCGCTGCCGGCGAAGGCGGTGATGCCCACGGTGGCGATGTCCCCTTCCGTGTCAAGCCACTCGTGTTCCTCGGTGTATTGAAGGTTGTCGGGCACGACCATTGGGATCTCCTTGGCTGTAGGGGTTCAGCGGGTTCGCCGATAGAAGGGCAGGTCAACAACACGCGCCGGCTCAAGCAGGCCGCGGATATCGACGTGGACGGCGCTGCCGACGGTTGCGTGGGCAAGGTCGACGTAGGCCATGGCGATCGGGTGTCCGAGGGTCGGTGATGGCGCACCGGAGGTCACGATGCCGACGACTTCCCCGGTCTCGGGGTCGAGGAGTCGATACCCGCTCCGGGGGGACCGGCGGCCGTCGGGCACCAAGCCGACGAGTCGCCGGCCGATCGCGCGGGTGGACCTCTCGACCAGGGCGGCTCGCCCAACGAAGGGGGCAGGCTTGTCGAGGGCGACGACGCGACCGAGGCCAGCTTCGTAGGGGGTGAGATCCGTGGTGAGCTCCTGCCCGTAGAGCGGCATGCCCGCCTCCAGCCGCAGCGTGTCTCGGCAAGCCAGCCCCGCCGGGAGCAATCCGAAGTTGGCGCCGGCGGCGGCCAGGACGCTCCAAAGTTGGCCTGCGTCGCTGGGGGCGCAGAGCAATTCGAAGCCGTCTTCGCCCGTGTACCCGGTTCGCGCCAGGAGCACCGGGCACCCGGCAACGGTCAGCTCAGCTATGGCGTAGTAGCGCAGGTCGGTAAGGCTGCGGTGGGTGACTTCGTGAAGGATCTCCTGAGCCCGGGGGCCCTGGATGCCAATGAGCGCCCAGTTATCGCTGGCGTCCTCGACCACGGCGTCGTGACCGGTTGCGCGGATGCGAAGGGCTTCGGCCACAGTTGCCGCGTTGCCTGCGTTCGCGACGACGAGGTACCCGTCCTCCCGCAGCCGATAGACGATCAGGTCATCGATCATGCCGCCGTCGGCCGAGCAGATCAGGGTGTACTTGGCCTTGCCGACCGCGACACGATCGATGTTGCTGACCAGGGCGTGGTCGAGGGCCGCGGTTGCTCCGGCCCCGTTGACTTCGATTTGACCCATGTGGCTGAGGTCGAACAAGGCCGCCGCGTTGCGCACGGCGTGGTGCTCGGCGGTCTCGCTGCTGTATCGCAGCGGCATCTGCCAGCCCGCGAAGTCAACCATCGTGGCTCCCATCGCGGAGTGAACAGCGTTGAGCGGGGTGTGCTTGAGCATGGGCGTGGACCTCCCGGTCAGGAGCTGAACGCGTCGGGCGGAGGACAGGAGCAGACAAGGTTGCGGTCGCCGTGGCTCTGGTGGATGCGTGCCACCGGTGGCCAGTACTTGTTCACGGGGACGCCGCCGGGGTAGACCGCCTTCTGGCGGCTGTACGGGCGGTTCCAGTCCTCCGTAAGTAGCCGCGCGACGTGCGGGGCGCCGCGCAGCGGGCTTTCGGCCACGTCCCATCGCCCGGCGCGGACATCTGCAATCTCGGACCTGATGGCGATCATGGCGTCGCAGAACCGGTCAAGCTCGGCCAGGTCTTCTGACTCGGTGGGCTCCACCATGAGTGTTCCCGCGACGGGGAAGCTCATGGTCGGGGCGTGGAATCCGTAGTCGATCAACCGCTTGGCGACATCCTCGACGGTGACACCGGTTTCCTTGGTTAGCGGCCGAAGGTCGAGGATGCACTCGTGCGCGACCAGGCCGGAGGATCCCGTGTACAGGATCGGGTAGCTGGCCCGTAGCCGGCTGGCCACGTAGTTGGCCGCGAGGACTGCCGTGGTGGTTGCCTTCAACATCCCGGCACTGGACATGAGCCGGACGTAGGCCCAGCTGATTGGGAGGATCCCTGCGCTTCCGAACGGAGCCGCGCTGACCGGGCCGACACCCTCGCGTTGGGAGGGGTCGGGGTGTAGCGGGTGGGTCGGCAGGTACGGCACCAGGTGTGCGGCGACCGCCACTGGGCCGACCCCGGGGCCGCCGCCGCCGTGGGGGATGCAGAACGTCTTGTGCAGGTTGAGGTGCGACACGTCGCCGCCGAAGTCACCGGGCTTGGCCAGGCCGAGCAACGCGTTGAGATTGGCTCCGTCGATGTACACCTGACCGCCGTGCCGATGCACCAGGTCACACAGTTCGATGATCCCCTCCTCGTAGACGCCGTGCGTGGAGGGGTACGTGACCATGACTGCGGCGAGTCGGTCCGCGTTGGCGAGGCACTTCTCCTTGAGATCGGCCATGTCGATGGTTCCGTCGGCGAGCCCCGAGACAACCAGCACACGCATGCCGGCCATGACGGCCGAGGCTGCGTTGGTGCCATGCGCGCTGGCGGGGATGAGGCAGATGTCGCGCTGTCCCTGCCCCCGGGCTTGGTGATACGCCCGAATGGCGAGGAGTCCGGCGAGCTCGCCTTGGCTGCCGGCGTTGGGCTGAATGGACACCCGGGCATACCCAGTGACTGCAGCCAGCCAGTCCTCAAGTTGGCTGATGAGGTCCAGGTACCCGCGGGTGAACCTGGGGGGCGTGAACGGATGCACGTTCGCGAACCCGGGGAAGCTGATGGGTTCCATCTCGGTCACTGCGTTGAGCTTCATCGTGCATGAGCCGAGGGGGATCATTCCCCGGTCGAGGGCGTAGTCCTGGTCCGCCAGGGAGCGCAGGTACCGCAGCATGGAGGTCTCGGACCTGTGCCGATGAAAGGTCGGATGGGTCATGAACTCGGAACGCCGTCGGAGTTCGGGGGGAACCGCTGAACTGGCCGATGCGGTGGGGGCAGGACCCCGCTCGGGGATCCGGAACGCCGCCAGCACGGCATCCACGTGCGCCGTGGTGGTGGTCTCTGAACAGGAAATGCCAACATGGTCGGCGTCGACCTCCCGCAGGTGCACTCCCCTGCTCCCGGCGGCGATGACGATCTCGGCCGCCTGAGCTGGGGTTCGCACCAGGACGGTGTCGAAGAATACGTCGTGGATCACCTCTCGGCCGTTGGCGCGCAGCGCCGTGGCAAGTTCGACGGCGTGCTCGTGCACACGCTCCGCAATCGCGCGCAGCCCCTCGGCGCCGTGGTAGACCGCGTACATGGATGCCACCACGGCCAACAGGACCTGGGCCGTGCAGATGTTCGAGGTGGCCCGATCCCGGCGAATGTGCTGTTCACGCGTCTGCAGGGCCAGCCGGTAGGCCGGTCGTCCGGTGGCGTCGACGGAGACGCCGACCAGGCGCCCCGGCAGCACGCGTTCCAGCCCGGCTCTCACCGCGATGTAGGCGGCGTGGGGACCGCCGTAACCGAGCGGGACGCCGAAGCGCTGCGTCGTCCCCACGGCAATGTCCGCGCCCCACTCCCCCGGAGCGGCAAGCAGGCAGAGCGCCAGCAAGTCAGCGGCAACTGTCACCAGTGCGCCCCGACGGTGAGCATCCTCAGTCACGTGGCGAAGGTCGCGAATGGCGCCTGAGGCACCGGGGTACTGCAGCACGACGCCAAAGAAGTCGATTTCGGGGAGGCCGTCGACCGGGTCGAAGACCACGACCTCGATCCCGACCGCCTCGCAGCGGGTCTGCACGACCGCGATGGTCTGCGGGAGGCAGTCTGCATCGACCAGTACGCGCGCTCCAGCTCCGCGAGCGGTCCGTCGCATCACTGTCACCGCCTCGGCCACGGCCGTTGCCTCGTCGAGCAGCGACGCATTGGCCACCGGCAGTGCGGTCAGATCAGCAACCATGGTCTGGAAGTTGATCAGCGCCTCGAGCCGGCCCTGGCTGATCTCCGGCTGATACGGGGTGTAGGCGGTGTACCACGCAGGGTTCTCGAGGACGTTCCGGCGGATCACCCCGGGGGTGACCGTGCCGTGGTACCCCAAGCCGATCATCGGCTCCCCGGGGAAGTTGGCCTGGGCGAGCCGTCGCAGCTCGGCCAGAGTATCGTCCTCCGACAAGGCTTCGGGCAGGTCGACCACGGGCTTTCTGACCGCAGCCGGTATTGCAGCGTCCAGAAGCTGGCCAAGTGAGGAATAGCCGACTTGGGCCAGCATCTTGGCTTGGTCCTCGTCGCGAACGCCTATGTGGCGCGCGACAAAAGGTCCAAGCGGGCGGGGAGGTTGGGGGGACACGAAGTCACCCGGACCGTTGTAGTCCGACATGTTGGGAGGCTCCCGAATCAAGGGTCCGCGCGGTCGCGGACCTGAAGGTGGCCTCCCCGCTCTGTCATCGGACCTGAGAGCTTCACCGCCGGGTGGGGCGGTTTGCACCGTGGGTGCAGGAAATCCTGCTTTCCAGAGTTCGCCTTACCGGAACGGTCATGGGTGCCTGAGAGATTCTGGGGAGAGTTGCTCCTTCGGCGCCTCCACCCGATCAGGTGGGAGGGCTCTCCCGCTCCGGTTCAAACGGCGCGATGTTCAGTTGGCTGCGCTGAGGCTAGGGTCTGGGGCCGCCGTCGTCAACGACTTCCTCGACACTCGGCTGACCGGTCGACAAGGCACGACGGCGGGAACGGAACGCTGTTACCGCTGGGGCGCCATTGACGAACCAGCGTGCCCGGCCGGCTCTAAGCGGATCCGAGACTCTCCCGCAAAGCAGTCAGCACTGCGTCTGGGGTCAGGTCGGTGCGGAAGACGACGACAGTGGTCCCGCCTCGCTCCACGGAATCGTCACCGTGTGGGGCGACAAACAGGTCGACGACCTGGCTCAGGGCAATGTCGAGCTCGCCAACGGGGTCTGTGCACTCGGCGCGCAGCCAGCGACGCAACACATGGTTGTGAGCAGCAACGACTGCGGCAGCCATCAGTTCGGCGCGTAGCGCCGAACTGGGCACCGGCCCCATCCAATCGGCAATGAAGTCGCGGAAGAGCTTTTGGTACCTGGCAACCGTGGCGATCTCGCGGTCGCGCAACGCGGGCGCACTGCTCGTCAGCGTGTACCGGACCCTCGCGCGATCTCCCTCACTGAGGTAGTGCAGCAGAACCAGCCGGACAGCCTCCGAAACGGCCACGATCGCGGTTCGATTAGTGGAGGCGGCGAGACGATCTCGAATGGACTGAAGCAGGGCCTCGTGATCGGGGAAGATGACGTCTTCCTTGGAGCGGTAGTGCCGGAAGAACGTCGTCCGCCCCACCCCAGCTCGCTCGGCGATCTCCTCCACGGTCGTGGCTTCGTATCCCCGTTCCTCGAAGAGTTCGAATGCGGCGTCCGCAAGGCGGTCTCTCACCCGTGCAGCGGCCATGGGTTCCCATCTTGCGCCTGAAGTTTGGACGGTGCTTGACCCTAGCCTGTGGCACTGAGTACCGTCCACGCGATACTCAGTCCCACCATGGAGCCGCGACATGACTGCCATCGCCACCGCTTCCCCTCGTCCCGTCCTCGCTGAGGCCCTGCTCCCAGAAGCTGCTACTCGCTCGGGGATAACCGTCCTGGCAGGGGCCGCCCTGACCGCCGTGTGCGCCCAAGTCGCGCTGCCGATACCGGGGTCCCCGGTACCCGTGACGGGACAGACCTTTGCGGTGCTCGTCGTCGCAGCAGCCCTGGGGCCGACGCGGGGACTCGCCAGCCAGGGGCTCTATCTCGCACTGGGGTTGCTGGGCCTGCCTGTGTTCGGTCACGGCGCTCACGGCGTGCACGTCATCTTGGGGGCCACAGGCGGATACCTCGTCGGATTCCTCTTCGCGGCTCTACTGGTTGGCGCGGCCTCTCGCCGCGGCGCGGATCGATCGATTCCCCGCGAGCTTGGTGTCCTGACGTTGGCCTCGCTCGTGATCTACCTGATGGGGGCAGGTTGGTTGGCAGTGGTCACGGGCATGACGGCAGCGCAGGCGTTTGCAGCTGGCGTGGCGCCATTTGTCGCTGGCGACGCCGTCAAGCTCGGTCTCGCCTCGGTCGCACTGCCTGCGGCATGGAAGCTTGCCGGTCACTCATCGAACGTGCGCCATGACCGTTGACGCCGTGGACGCGCCGGCGATCGACATCCACACCACCGCGGGCAAGCTGGCCGACCTGCACCGGCGCAACGACGAGGCGGTCCACGCCGGATCGGCGCGGGCGGTCGAGAAGCAGCACGCGAAGGGCAAGAAGACCGCGCGCGAGCGGATCG
>NZ_JBTCWL010000017.1:0-57138 GCF_054325275.1 Oryzihumus sp. | reverse complement strand
CACCTCCGCTGGGTGGTGTGGGGCACGGCATACCGAGTGGTGGGTCAGACCTCGAAGCTGGCGCGGAACCCGTTGCCGGCGTTGGGGATCCGGAAGCCACCTTCGGTCGCAACGACCTCGGCGCCGTCGACGGTCACGGCCGACGGTGAGGCACCGTGGACGACGAGGTGGAACGCCTGCCGGGCGAACTCCGGGTAGCCGCGGCCCTCGACCGAGGCGTCGACCGTCACCGCGCCACCGGAGCGGATGAGGTTGAATGTCGTGTCGTAGCAGGCGCCCTCGCGCGCGGCGAAGGTCAGCCCGTCGTCCTCGACCAGGCGCGAGGTGTGCGTCCCGTCGGCCAGCGGCACGAACACGTGCAGCTCGACCACCTCGGGGTGGTGCTCCTTGGTGGTCGCCGGCGCCTGCGCCCACATCGGGATGACCGCGCCGCCGCGGGCGTAGAGCGGGATGCGGTCCATCGGCGTCGGGGCGACGAGGAAGCGGGACCCGCGCAGCACCTCGCCGGTGTGCCAGTCGTGCCAGTCGCCGGCCGGCAGGTAGACCTGCCGCGAGGTGGCGCCGGGCTCGAGCACCGGGGCGACGAGCAGGTCGGTGCCGAAGAGGTACTGGTCGTCCAGGTCGCGCACCGTCGCGTCGTACTGGTGGTCGAAGACCAGCGGGCGCTGCACCGGCTCGCCGGTCTCGGACGCGCGGATGAACGCCGAGTAGATGTAGGGCAGCAGCCGGTAGCGCAGCTTGACCGCCTCGCGGACGATGTCCTGCACCGCGTCGCCGAACGCCCAGGCGTACTGGTCGACGTTGCCGATCTCGGAGTGGTTGCGGCAGAACGGCGTCAGCGTGCCGTACTGCATCCACCGCAGGAACAGCTCGGCGTTGGAGTTGCCGGCGAAGCCGCCGATGTCGGCGCCGACGAACGCCTGGCCGGAGATGCCGAAGCCCGAGCCCATCGCCACACCCAGCCACAGGTGGTCCCAGCGGGAGAAGTTGTCGCCCATCCAGTTGGCGGCGTAGCGCTGGATCCCGGCGAAGCCGGCCCGCGACAGGATGAACGTGCGCTGCTCCGGCATCGCCTTGAGCAGGCCCTCGGTGGTGCCCATGGCCATGAGCAGGGCGTACTGGTTGTGGTAGCGCTCGTGGGAGTACTTCCCGTTGCCGAACCGCATGGCGTTCGCGCGGATCGCGCCGGTGGCCGGCTCGTTCATGTCGTTCCAGATGCCGGCCAGGCCGGACTGCACGTGGGCGGCGTTGAGCTCGCCCCACCACGCCCGGGCCTCCTCGGTGACGAAGTCGGGGAAGGCGGTGTTGCCCGGCCAGACCTGGCCGATGTAGGTGTCGCCGCCCTCGGTCTTGCAGAAGACGTCGCGCTCCAGACCCTGGTCGAACACCTCGTAGCCCGGGTCGAACTTCACCCCCGGGTCGATGATCGTGATGACCCGGTAGCCGTCGTCGGACAGCCGCGCCAGCATCCCCGGCGCGTCGGGGAAGCGCTCCTTGTTCCACGTGAAGACCCGGTAGCCGTCCATGTACTCGATGTCGAGCCACAGCGCGTCGCAGGGGATGTCGTTGTCGCGGTGCCGCTTGCCGATGGCCTCCACGGCCTCCTGGCTGTAGTCGAACCAGCGGCACTGGTGGTAGCCCAGCGCCCACAGCGGCGGGGGAGCGGTGCGCCCCGTCAGCCAGGTGTAGTCGCCCAGGATCGCGGGCATGTCGGGCCCGGCGAAGATGTACTCGGTGTACTGCCCGCCGGCGAAGCTGATGCGGTACTCGTCCTTGGCAGAGAACTCGTAGCTGCCCCGGTAGCCGTTGTCGACGAAGGAGGCGGCCATCGTCCCGGCCGGGTAGCTCTGGTGGTAGAAGAACGGGATCGAGACATAGAACGGGTCGAAGTCGACGCTGGTGCGGTCGCCGCGCGGGTCGCCCGGCTCCTTGCCGGCCGTGAACTCGGCGGTCTCGTGCTCGTTGAGCACGTCGGTGTTCCACAGGGTGAAGTCGCGGCCCTTGCGGTTGTGCCGGCCCGACTTCTCGCCCAGGCCGAAGACCGCGTCCTCCTGGCGGCACCGGCGGCGCAGCGTGAACGAGTCGTTCAGCGTGGCGTAGGCCCAGTAGCGGCCCTGCTCGTCGGCGGCCGTCTCCACGACGGGGGTGCCGTCGGTGCGGTGCACGTCGAGGCGGAACGGGTCCAGCCACAGCGAGACCACCATCGAGGAGGTGATGACCCGGACCCGGTCCTCGTCACGCTCGACCCGGAACTCGACCGGGCGCGACAGCGGGTCGGTGCACACCGCGAACGTCGGCGACTCGTCGAACACCCCGCCCCGGCTGATCTTGACCCGCACCACGTCGTCGGCGACCAGGTCGACGCGCAGCTGCTCCCGGTGCAGCCCGGCGAGCAGCCCACGCGGGGTCTCCTCCACCGAGTCGACCCGTTCGAAGCGGATGTAGTGGTCGGTCTGCAGCACGGGGCTCTCGCCTTTCGGGGGGTCGGTCATCGGGTGCCCACCGGCCGTCGGCGGTGGCCGCGCCCATGCTTCCGGCGCCCGGACCCGGCGCGCAAGGTCAGGTCGGCTGGGTGGACGCCTCCCCGGTGGCGCGGGACCGCCGGTGGCATCGACTCGGACAGGTGTTCGATACTCTGGGGTCATGACCGACGTCCCCCGCCTCGCCGGACGGCAGCCGCGCTCGCTGGCACCCGAGCAGCTCGGGCAGCTCGACGTCACCACGGCGGCCCAGCCGGCGCGGGTGCGCGCGTGGGTGGTCTGGGAGGACGGCGTCGAGGAGCTGGTCCCGGCCGTGGCCGTCGCGTGGACGAAGCGGGCGGTACGGGTGCGTTGGGGCGCCCCGCCGCACGTGTTCGAGACCTGGGTCTGGGCCGGTGCCGTCGAGCGCGCCTGACCGCGCGCCTCACCTGAGACTCCTCCGGGCCAGGGCCCCGACAACCCTCAGACCTGGGTCAGCACACGCCGCACCGCGCCCACCCCACGAGATCCGCCCATGGCGCGAGTGTGGCACCCGCCGCCCCGGCGCGGAGCCTCAACGCCGTATGCCGTGTGGCCCGCCAGGTGTCATCGCGCACATGGGTGCGCGGCCGGCATACCGGTCCGCGGCGTTCAGGACCTCAGCGGTCGCGGACCAGGTCGAAGCGGCCCAGGGCGATGCGGGTGATGTTGATCAGGGACAGCGTTCCGGGCGTGAAGTAGCCGTTGTGGCCGTGCGAGGTGCCGGTCGGCAGGAGCCGGGCGCCGAAACCGGGGTCGGTCGGGTCGGCGCCGTGGCCGAGGTCGCCGATCGTGGTGTGCGGGACCATCGAGATCGGGTCGTCCGGCGCGGTGCCGGCCCAGACCCGGCCGCGGGAGTGCAGCTGCCCGACCGTGGAGACGTCCATCCCGGGAGCGCCGACGGCGACGATGTCGCGGGCGTTCATCCGGGAGGCGGCATGGGCGCAGACGACGGCGCCGTAGCTGTGGCACACCACGCTCACGTCGGCCCGCTTGGACTCCATGTTGACGAAGGCGGCCAGCCGGGGCGCGCCCTGGATGGCGCGGGTCGACTCGGCCGCGTCGAGGTCGACGGTCGACGGGGCGTCGTAGTCCAGCCACACGACCACCGCGGTGCGGCTGTGCGGGTCGAGCTTCCGGGCCTGGGCGAGGATGCCCCGTGCCTGCACGGCCGGGTGCCGACGGGTGGCCTCGGACTCGTCGAGCAGGGCCGCGGCGTTCCAGCCGACCCCGGGGACCAGCACGACGACGTGGTCGGCGTGGTCGATGTCCCCGAACGCCTCGATCACTCGCCCCTGCCCGCGGTGGTCGGCCATGATCACCTGGCCGGCTGGCTGGCCGGTCATCGACGGCAGCGCGTCCGTGTCCTCGGACAGGCTGTGGGCGACGGCTGGGGTCGCGTTGAGCGCGAGCGCGGCCAGGGCAGAGACGATCAGGGTGGGCAGGCGTTTCACGGGCGTCGAGGGTCCTCGGCGTCGGGGGAGCGGGCCGCACGGAAGCGGCACATGACGGACCGGCACAGACAGGCCCGTCGGGCGGCGGTGAACCGCCCTCGCAGGGGGACTGGCCCTCGATTCTAGCCGCGAACCCGCGAAACCCGGGCATTGAGCGGGTCCGCGCCGCCAGAATGCGAGGTGACCCCCTGCGTGAGATGGAGCCTGCGGTGAGCAGTAGCGGTGACCCCGGCCACACCGGCCCGACCCGGGTCTTCCTCGTCGACGACCACAAGGTCGTGCGCACCGGGCTGGCCGCCTACCTGGCCACGGAGGAGGGCATCGACGTGGTCGGAGAGGCCGCCGACGGGCGCCGGGCACTGGAGGAGCTGGCGGTGCTCGAGGCCGCCGGACGGTTGCCCGACGTGGTGCTCATGGACCTGGAGATGCCGCAGATGGGCGGCGTCGAGGCGACCGGCGAGGTCAAGCGCCGCTGGCCGGACGTGGAGGTGGTCGCCGTGACCTCCTTCGTCGAGGAGTCCTCCATCCGCGACGTGCTCCAGGCGGGGGCGACGGGCTACCTGCTCAAGCACGCCGACGCCCCGGACGTCGCGGCCGCGATCCGGGCAGCGGTGGCCGGGGAGGTGCACCTCGACCCCGTCGCCGCCAAGGCGCTGACCGCCTCGCTGCGCACCCCGCGCTCCGCCGCCGCCGATCTCACCCCTCGCGAGCGCGAGGTGCTCGTGCTGCTCGCCGAGGGCGGCACCAACCGGCAGATCGCCAGGCTGCTCGGGGTCACCGAGCGCACCGCCCGCACGCACGTCTCCAACATCCTCGCCAAGCTCGGCCTGGCCAGCCGCACCCAGGCGGCCCTGTGGGCGGTGCGCGAGGGACTGGTCGGCGGCGGTCCCCGATGACCCTGCCCGACGAGGCGTCGCTGCGCAGCACCTCGATGCCGACCGAGCCGGTGATCGAGCCGGTCCCGGCCACCGACGCCAGCCTCGACGCCCAGCTGCTCGCCCTGTTCTTCGACCGGGTGCCCATGGGCGTCGCGGTCTTCGACACCGACATGCGGCTGCAGCGCTGCAACAAGACCTGGCAGGGGTTCTACGAGCACTACCTGGACGCCCCGCCGGACTTCACGAGCCCCGGGCGGCACATCTTCGAGATGATCCCCGGCTCCGAGGACACCGTGCTCCCGCTGTTTGAGAACGCACTGGCCGGCCGGACCGTGCGCCAGGCGGCCCACCGGATCGCGATCCCCGGCCGCGAGACCTACTGGGACGTGGTGTTCGCCCCGCTGTACGCCGACGGTCAGGTCGTCGGCGTCGTCGACATCGTCACCGACGCCACCGACCGGGTGCTGCGCTTCCGCCGGATGGAGGCCCGGATCGCCACCTTCACCCGCGTCGCTGCCGGCATGAGCGTCGACCAGCCGCTGGAGACGACGCTGCGCGAGGTTGTGGCCGCGGTGAGCCAGACCACGGAGGCGGTCGCCTGCTCGATCATGTGCTGGGACGAGGACTCCGACGTGCCGCCGCGTGCGTTCGTCGACGAGGCCTTCGCCCCCGGGTATGCCGAGGCGCTAGCCGCCGCGTGGGGCGACCGGGCCTTCCGCGACGTGGAGGTGGCGGACCTGCCCCGCCTCGGGCTGCGCCGGGGCTTCCGCAGCGAGGCCGTGGCCGAGCCCGCCTTTGCCCGGCTGCACCCCTTCTGGCAGGAGCCGTTCTGGGAGGACGCCGTGGGCATCCCGCTGGTCTCCTCGGGGCGCATCTTCGGGGAGCTGGACGTCTACCTGCGGCCCGGCCAGTCGCTGACCGAGGACGACGAGACCTACCTGGTCGCCCTGGCCGACCAGGCGGCGGTCGCCGCCCAGAACGCCACCCTGTTCCGCACCGCCGCGCAGAACGCCACCCTGGTCGAACGGCAGCGACTGGCCCGCGACCTGCACGACTCGGTCAGCCAGGCGCTGTTCTCCATGACGCTGCACGCCCGCGCGGCCGAGCGGCACCTCGGTGCGGCCGGCCTCGGGGAGGACAGCGCCCCGGCCCAGGAGGTCGGGCGGCTGCGTGAGCTGACCCAGGGTGCCCTGGCCGAGATGAGGGCGCTCATCTTCGAGCTGCGCCCCGGCGCCCTGGCCGAGGAGGGCCTGGCCTCCGCGCTGGCGAAGCAGGCTGCGGCCCTGTCCGCCCGCGAGCAGGTCCCGATCGAGGTCGAGGCGCCCACCACCCGGATCCCGCTGCCGGAGGACGTCGAGGAGCACCTCTACCGGCTGGTGCTCGAGGCGCTGCACAACGCGCTCAAGCACGCCGACGCCTCGCGTCTGGCGGTGGTGCTGGGCACCGGGAGCCGGCCGGACGGCATACCCGTGCTGCGGGTCGAGGTGAGCGACGACGGTCGGGGCTTCGACCCCGCGGCGCCGCGGCCCGGCCACCTGGGCCTCGGCACGATGCGTGAGCGGGCCGTGGCCGCCGGCGCGGAGCTGGTGGTCGACTCCACCCCCGGACAGGGCACCCGTGTGGTGGTGGAGCAGCCGCTGCCCGGCTGAGCAGCCGGGCACGTCTACGTCATTGCGCCGAGGCCGGGGGTGGCCGTTGCGCACGGACCGACCCGGCCACGAGTCCGATCCGCCGGAAGCGTTGTCGCGACAGGCTTTTCCGTGAACAGCCCGACCCCCTCGGGCGCCACGGAAAGGACCTCCTCATGTCGACCACCCAGTGGATCCTCAACCTCGGCCTCCTGGCCTGGGTGCTGCTGCGCAACCTCGGGAGCCACCGCGTCACCCGCGGGACGTTCCTCGTCCCTGCCGTCATCGTCCTCGTCGTGGGCGGGGTCTTCCTGCAGGACGTGCCCTCGGCCGGCAACGACACCGGGCTGGAGCTCATCGGCCTGGCCGGCGGCGCCGTCCTCGGGGTCGTGGCCGCCGCCCTGACCCGGGTGCGCCGGGAGGGCCAGGAGGTCGTGGTGCGGGCCGGGGTCGCGTTCGCCGCGCTGTGGGTCGTGGTGATCGGTGGGCGCGTCGCCTTCGCCGAGTGGGCCACGGGCGCCGGGAGCCGGACCGTGGGCGAGTTCTCCATGCGCCACCTGATCACCGGTGCCGACGCCTGGACGGTCGCCTTCGTCCTCATGGCCCTGGCCATGGTCACCGTCCGCATGGTCGTCACCGCCGGGCAGGTCGCGCTCACCCGGCGTGCCACCGTCGCGGCCGACGTCCGGGTCGGGGCGTGAGGGCCATGACGGGCTCCATGCCCGCCACCTCCTCCCCGACGCGCGTCCGCCCCCTGCGGGTCCTCGTCGTCCTGCCGGACCCTCGGGTGCGCCAGGCCGTCCGCCGGCTGCTCATGAGCACCGCCGACCTGCAGGTCGTGGCCGAGGCGACCGACGCGACGCGCGCCCGGCAGGCCGTCGCCACGACCCACCCCGACGCCGTCCTCGTCGACGTCGGGCCGGGGCACTGCCCCGAGGGCCTGGACCTGGTCCGGGACCTGGCCGTCACGCTGCCGGTCATCGCGACCAGCCCCGGCCGGGCCGAGCAGCGCGCGGCACTCGCTGCCGGGGCCGTCCTGCACCTGGAGCAGGATGGCGACCCCGAGCAGATCCTCGCCGCGCTGCGCGGTCTTCGACCCCGGCCGGAGGGTCAGGTGGCCCGGGAGGTCGGCGCCTCACCGGTGGCCGCGCTCTCCCCGCTGCGCATGGCGGCCGTCCTGGCCGCCGTGTTCCTGCCCCCGTGGGCGGTCTGGGGCTCGCGCATCGCGCAGGAGGACGGTCTGCTCGGCTGGCACCTGCCGCAGGGCGTGGCCCTGTGGAGCATGACCCTGCCGCTGGCCCTCGCGCTGCTGCTGACCGGAGGGCGCGCGGCACTGCGGGACCTGGGCTCGCACCTCGCGCGCTTCCGGGTGTCGCCCCGCTGGTATGCCGTCGCCCTCGGCGCGCCGATGGCCGTCGCCGCCGCCGCGGCCGGGCTGACCCTCCTCCTCCGCGGGCAGGTCGAGCCGGGCCGGCTGATGTCGCTGCCGGCGGCGCTGACCTACCTGACCTACGGCGTGGGCCTCTACCTGCTCACCGAGGAGGCGGCCTGGCGCGGGGTCCTCCTGCCGTGGCTTCAGCACCGGCACTCGCCGCTGGTCGCCAGCGTCGTCCTCGGCCTGGTCTGGGCCCTGTGGCACGTGCCCTTGCTCAACGTCCCCGGGGAGCGGGACCAGGGGCTGCCGCTCGGCGGGTTCGCGCTGCTCATCGTCGGCACCAGCGTCCTGGTCAGCGCGCTGGTCAACCGAGCCGGGGGCAGCGTGGTCATCGCCGCCCTGTTCCACGCCTCGTTCAACGCCAGCTACAGCTGGACCGGCGTGGTCGGCGGTGACCGGCGCCTGTTCTGGTCGGCCGTGGCGGTCACCGTGGTCGCGGCCGTGGCTGTTGCCGCCCGCACCCGTGGTCGCCTGGGCCTGCCGGCCTGAGCTGTCGGCGGGGCCGGCCCGCGGTCCTCACGGGCCAGCCCCGCCGCGGTCGCGGCACGTGGGGACCATGTGCCCTGCCCGCCCCGACCGGCCCCGTCAAGGCTGCTGGGAGGAGGTGCCGCCATGGAGGCAGTGATCATCTACGAGAGCCTGTTCGGCAACACGCACGCCGTCGCCGAGGCGATCGCCGAGGGGGTGCGCCACGCCGACCAGCACGCCAGGGTGCGGCTGGTGCGAGCCGGCGAGGCCGAGGCAGCGGACAGCGCGGCGGTCGACCTGCTCATCGTCGGCGGCCCCACCCACGTGTTGCGGATGAGCTCCGAGCGCACCCGGCAGTCGGGGCTGGCTGGCGAGGAGAAGAAGGCCGAGTCCCATGGCCAGCACCTCGACCTCGAGCCCGGTGCCGAGGGGCCCGGTCTGCGGGAGTGGTTCGCCTCGCTGGCCAAGGTGGGTGCCGGGCACCGGGCCGCGGCGTTCGACACGCGGCTGGGCTCGCACCTGGCCGGGGGTGCCGCCCACGGCATCGCGCGCAAGCTGCGCCACCACGGCTACGAGCTGATGTCCCCGCCGCAGGGCTTCGTGGTGGAAGGTACCGAGGGGCCGCTGACCAAGGGTGAGCGGGCGCGCGCCCAGGCGTGGGGCGCCTCGCTGGTGCCGGCGCCGGCCCACACCCAGGTCTGAGCGCGAGCGGTGCGGCCGGGCCCGGTCAGGCCTGGCCGGCCGCGCTGTGCACCCGTGCCACGACCGCGTCGGCAACGGCCTGCGGCTCGTTCTCGGGCAGCCAGTGGCCGGCGTCGAGCTCGATGAACTCGTACGGCGCGGCCACGTAGCCGGCGGTGCGCTCGGCCGCCGCCCGGCTGAGCGCGAAGTCGTGCCGGCCCCACACATAGGTGGTCGGCACGCGGGTGCGCCCACCACCGCCTCCCTCCTTGCGGGTCGCAGGGATGCCGCGGTACCAGCCGAGGGCGGCGGTCAGGGCGCCCGGCTCGGCCAGCCGGGCGGCATACCGCTGGGCGTGCTCGGCGGGAACCCCGCTGCGGCGCAGGGAGCCGGCCAGCCGCGGACCGACGATCCGCTCGGGCAGCCACGGCAGCTGGAAGGCGAGCATGTACCAGCTGACCAGCGCCTGCCGGGTGTGCGTCCAGGCCCAGAGCATCGCCGCCGGGTGCGGGGTGGACAGCACGGTCAGCGACGGCACGCGCTGCGGCTGGCGACCCGCCAGTGACCACGCGGCACTCCCGCCCCAGTCGTGCCCCACGACGTGCGCGCGGTCCAGCCCGGCGGCGTCCAGCAGGGCGACGAGGTCCGCGGTGATCTCTCCCATGCGGTATGCCGCGCGGCCGCGGGGACGGGCCCCGGGGGAGTAGCCGCGCAGGTCGGGAGCGAGCGTGCGCAGGCCCGCGGCGTGCAGCAGCGGGGTGACCGCGTCCCAGGCGGTGTGGTCCTGCGGGAAGCCGTGCAGCAGCAGCACCGGCTCGCCGTCACGCGGTCCGCTGTCGAGGACGTCGAAGGTCAGCCCGTCACGGTGGTACTGCCACATGCCTCGACCCTAGGCCGGGAGCGGCCGGGGTGCCCGCCGGGGACAGGGATGGGGGCGCGTCCCCTGCGGCCGCGCCCCCGAGCACGAGTTCCGTCTCCGGCAATCAGCGTGCTGGGTGGGCCTGTACCCCGTTTGGTCGCGCTTCATGCATGGTCACCGGGTCAGGGTCAGCAGCGCCAGGTCGTCGCGCAGCTCACCATCCGCGTGTCGGAGCACGTCCTGCGCCAGCGCCTGGGCGAGGTCCGCGCCGTCGCCTCGGTGCCCGGCCAGCAGCCGTGCCAGGGCGCCCTCGCCGAGCTCCACCCCGGACGGGTCGCGGGCCTCGGTCACCCCGTCGGTGTAGAGCACGAGCGTGTCGCCGGGCTCCAGGTCGAGCCGCACCGTGGCCACCGACAGCTCGCGCACCGCGCCCACGAGCGTGCCCGGGCACGAGACGGGGCGGACCGTGCCGTCGGCGGCGCGCAGCATCGGCGCCGGGTGGCCGCCGGAGGCCATCCAGACCGGCAGCGGCCCGTCACGGTGGCCCCCGTCGACGAATGTGAGGAGCAGCAGGGTGGTGAACCGCCCGTCCCAGTCCTCCCCGAGCAGCACGTCGTTGAGCCGGCGCAGCACCAAAGCCGGGTCGTCGGTGTCGGGGGCGATGGCGTGGAGGCTGTGCCGCACGGCGGCGCTGAGCGCGGCCGCCGCCGCGCCCTTGCCGCAGACGTCGCCGAGGGCCACCCACCACCGCTTCGGGCCGGTGCGGAAGACGTCGTAGTAGTCGCCGCCGATGTCGCTGCCGGCCGTGCCGGAGCGGAACTGCGCCGACACCATCAGCCCCGGCACCCGGGGCAGCACCGGGGGCAGCAGGCTGGCCTGGAGCACCCGGGTGGTCTCCTCGAGGTCGGCGTAGAGGCGGGCCTTCTGCACCGCGGCCCCGGCTCGCTGGCCCAGCTCGACCGCGAGCTGGACGTCGTCGGCGTGGCTGGGCCGGTCTGCGGCGCGGAGCAGGATCATCGAGCCGACCGGTCGACCGGCCGAGGTGAGCGGCACCGTGAGCGCGCACCAGGCGTCCCCCAGTGCCGGGGGGAGGCCGTGGCCGGCGCCGGCCAGGCCCACCGGTGTGACCGCCGGCAGGACCGCCATGAGCTCGAGCAGCATGGTCAGGTGCTCCGGCCGCCGGAGCAGCTCGGCGGTCGGGAGCAGAGCCGGGTCGTGGTGGGCCAGCACGCACAGCCGCTGCTGGTCGGACCCCGTCACCTCGACGAGGCACCAGTCCGCGAGCTCGGCCACGACGAGCTCGGCGGTCTGCCACGCCGTGGCTGCGAGGTCGAGCGGGGTCTCCAGCAGGCGGGTGGCCCGGGCCAGCATCTCCAGGTGCCGACGGTCCGCGTCCGGCGCCGGCCCCGGCGGTGTCACCCGCCGCGTGCCGGCGCCTGGTCCTGTCGTGCCTGCCGACGTCCTGACCCCGCTGCGTGCGGACATCGCGTCCCCCGATCCTCCCGCCCCCGGGCGGGCCCCACGGACACTCTGCTCCCGCGACGGGTCCCCGCGCCGGGTGTTTGCCCAAAAACTGCCCGGTACGCCGGGCCCTCAGGCCCTGGGGTCCCTCGCCGGGGCGTGCTACCTGTGGGGGTGTGGCGCGGGGGCGTATGACCACTCGGCCCGCCGCGCACCGGCCGAAGCCGCGGTGGCTGCGGCACGACATACCGAGGAGGTGTTGGTGGTGGCGTTCAGCTATGACCCGTTCCGTGATCTCGACACCCTGACCGAGCGCATGCTCTCCCGCGCCTCGGACGTCGGGCAGTCCATGCGGTCGATGCCGGTGGACCTGTTCCGCTCCGGTGACCACTACGTGCTCCGCTGCGACCTGCCCGGGGCCGACCCGGGCTCGGTCGACGTCGGGGTGGACGGTCGCACGCTGACGATCCGGGCGCAGCGCTCGGCGCAGCCCGAGGACGTCGAATGGCTGGCACAGGAGCGCCCGACCGGCACGTTCGTGCGCCAGCTCACGCTCGGCCGCGGGCTGGACCTTGACCGGATCGAGGCGACCTACGCCGACGGCGTCCTGAGCCTGAGCCTGCCGGTCGCCGAGGAGGCCAAGCCGCGCCGGATCCCGATCGCGGTGGGCGGCAGCTCCGCGCAGCCGACGGTCGAGGCGCCGGGAGCCCCGTCGGCGACCTGACCGGACACGACGGTGCCCCGGAGCTTCAGGCTCCGGGGCACCGTCGTGCCGGCGTCAGTTGCCGACGACGCGCAGGGTGAAACGGGCCTCGCCGTTCCCGGTGACCGAGCCGGAGGCACCGACCGCACGCAGCGCCTTGACCAGGTCGCGGTCCCGCGCCGGCACCTGGTCGAGGTAGCTCTTCTCGAGCCGGTCGAGGTCGGCGAACAGGACATACTGGGCGTCCTTGGCGTCCGGCACGGCCGCGGTGAACGCCGCGCTGTCGCCCAGCGTGCCGTCGGCCGTGAGCTTGCCGAGGTAGTCCCGGGAGCTGGCCAGGTAGAACTGGTCGCCCTTGGCCTGGTGCACGATCGGCAGCTCCCCGCCGGTCTGGATCGCCAGGCGCTCCAGGCGGGTGACGACCGCGTCGGCCTTGGCGGCGTCCGTGGTCACCCGGGCCCCGAACTGCGGGTCGTCGCCGGAGGCGAAGTCCTGGTCGGGCACGGCGAGCACGAGGTTGCGCCCCAGCAGGGTCTGCAGGTCGCCCGGCAGCGAGATGCCGAGCTGGGACTCCATCGCTTTGAGCTCGCCGTTGACGTCCTCACCGGGGGACTGCGCACCGATGCCCTTGAGGATGCCGTCCCAGGCCTGCCCGATGACCTGGTCGAGGCCGGAGACGGACATGGCCACGGCGGTGTCGGCGGGCAGGTGGGTGATCGCCGACCCGGCGGTCGTGGCCGGCTTCTTCACCGCGGTGGCCCCGCGGGAGACGCCCACGAGCTCGACCGCGTCGGCGTCGAACCGCAGCGCGAACGCGGCCCGGCCCGCGCCCTTGAGGTCACCCGAGCCGAACGGGTTGACCGACAGCTTCGTGGTGTCGCCGCCGACCTCCTTGAAGGCCCCGGCCTTCGCCAGGCCGGCGAGGTCGAGCCAGCCCGAGGCGATGCCCTGGTCGCCCACGGCGGCGACGTCACCGGCATACGTCGAGGAGTCGGCCAGGGTGCCCTTGGCGATGGCGTCGGTGACCGCCTTGCCGTTGCCGGCCGAGGTGAGCAGGGCGTAGCCGTCCTTGAAGGTCACCTCCGGTTTGTCGTTGTCGCCGGCGGAGAGCTTGGCGATGCCGGCGCGGGCCTTGGCCTCGTCCTTGACCTGCACCACGACGAGCGGCTCGGGGTCGGCGCCCTCGGACTTCGGCGGCAGGACCGCGACCGCGAGCCGGTCGCCGAGCCAGGGCTCGATGTCACGGGCGTAGCTGAAGTCCTTGTTGCCGCTGCGCTCGATCAGTGAGTCCACCAGCCGCTTGCGGGGGTCGCCGCTGTCCAGGACGCCCTTGACCTGCGGCACCTTCTGCAGGAACCGCACCGCCGAGACCTTCTGGCCGATCGACGGGTCGGTGTCCACCCGCAGGTACGCCAGCGCCGTGGACGGGACCAGGGTGTCCGGCTGGGGGCCGCCGCCGACCAGCTTCATGCCGAACGCCGCGGCGGTCAGGGCCAGCGCGACGACGGCGAGGGCGACGATGCCCCAGATCACCGGTCCGCGCCGGCGCCGGGCCGGTGCGACCTCGGAGGGGGCGGGTTCGACGGGGGCAGCCGGGGCGGCCGGGTCCACCGGGGCGGCCGCGGCCTCCGCAGGCGTCGGCTCGGTGGGCGTGGAGTCGCCCGGAGGGCGTGCAGGATCGGGTTCGTGCGACGACATGATGGGGTCCCCTTGGGGAGTGCGCAGTGGCTGGCGGCCGAAGCCTAGTGCTCAGCGGGAACCCATCGGGACAGTTCGGGCGAACCGGTCACTGGTTCAGGTGCACCGGCTTGTTGGTGACGGCCGCGATGTCGCCCGAGGCGGCGTCGAGCAGCTGGGTGGCGAGGTCGGACAGGGCCCGGGAGATGGCCACCTCGTCGCCGATCTCGGCCACCTCGGCGTCGCCGGGGTTGCGCCGGGCCGTGCCGTGGCCGGTGTGCAGCGGCCCGTCCGGGTGGTGCAGCCGTGCCTCCGCGCGGGTGTCGCCGTCGTGCTCGTCGACGTAGATGTCGACCGTCAGGTGCATGGTCCGGGTCATGGTGGCCTCCGCCCCTCGGGGTTCCAGCCTCCTGCGCAGGCCCCCGGGCGGGTCAGGGGCGAAGGTCCCCGCGGGGCCCGCCGCTCAGCCCAGCAGCTCGCCGAGGTCGACCGCGGGGTCGGCCAGGCGGTCGGCGTCGACGCGGGCGCCGGAGCGCACCAGCGCCTTGATCCCGTCGGCCTGGTCCCAGACGTTGGCGTTCAGGCCCGCCACCACCTGGCCGTCGCGCAGCCAGAACGCGAGGAACTCCCGGCTCGCCGGGTCGCCGCGGAACACGACGCGGTCCCACTCGGTGGCGTAGCCGTTGTACTCCATGCCGAAGTCGTACTGGTCGGAGTAGAAGTACGGCACCCGGCTGTATGCCGTGCCCGCCCCGAGCATGTTGCGCGCCGCCGCGGGCCCCTGGTTCAGGGCGTTGGCCCAGTGCTCGACGCGGATTCGCTTGCCGTAGAAGGGGTGCATCGCGTTGGCGACGTCTCCGGCGGCGTAGATGTCCGGTTCGCTGGTGCGCAGGTGCTCGTCAGTGAGGACCCCGTTGTCGACCTCGAGCCCCGCCGCGCGGGCCAGCTCGTCGCGCGGGGCCGCGCCGATCCCGACGACGACGAGGTCGCCCTCGACGAGCGTGCCGTCGGAGGTGCGCACGCCGGTCGCCGCGTCCGTGCCCTCGATCCGGTCCACGCCGGTGGACAGGTGCAGGTCGACGCCCTTGTCGGCGTGCAGGTCGCGGTAGACCGCGCCGACCTCGGGGCCGAGCACCCGCTCCAGCGGCACCGCCTCGGGGGCGATCATCGATACCTCGGCGCCGAGCATCCGGGCGCAGGCGGCCACCTCCGAGCCGATCCAGCCGGCGCCGACGACCACGACGCGGGAGGCGCCCTGGATCGCGGTGCGCAGGTCGTCGGACTCGCCCATCCGGCGCAGGTAGACGACCCCGGGCAGGTCGGCGCCGGCCACCGGGAAGCGGCGCGAGGAGGCGCCGGTGGCCAGCAGCAGGCGGTCGTAGCCGAGCCGCTCGCCGCCGTCGAGCACCACCTCGTGGGCGCCGGGGTCCAGCGCGGTCACCGCGGTCGAGGTGCGCAGCTCGATGTCGTGCCCGGCGTAGAAGTCGGCCGCGTGCACGTAGAGCTTGTCCGCCGGCTTCGTGCCGAGCAGGAACCCCTTGGACAGCTCGGGGCGCTCGTACGGGCGCTCGGTCTCCTCGCCGAGCAGGACGACCCGCCCGTCGAAGCCCTCCTCGCGCAGGGTCTCGGCGGCCTTGGCGCCGGCCAGGCTGGCGCCGACGATGACGAAGGTCTGGGTGCTCACAGGTCCTCTTCCTTCAGGCGGTGCGGGGGTGTCGGACGCGGGGTCAGAAGCCTCGTGCCAGCGTAAAGAACTCCTGTCGCGACCGCGCGTCCTCGCGGATCAGCCCGTGCACGGCCGAGGTGACGGTGCGGGAGCCGGTGGCCTGCACCCCGCGCAGGGACATGCACTGGTGCTCGGCCTCGATGACGACGCCGACGCCCTTGGGGGCCAGGTGCTCCTGGAGCCACCCGGCGACCTGCGTGGTCAGCCGCTCCTGCACCTGCAGGTCGCGGGCGAACAGCTCGACCACGCGCGCGAGCTTGGACAGCCCGAGCAGCCGGGGGCCGGGCAGGTAGCCGACGTGCGCCACCCCGCGGAACGGCAGCATGTGGTGCTCGCACAGCGAAGCCACGGGGATGTCGCGGGCGAGCACGAGCTCGTCGTAGCCCTCGTCGTTGGGGAAGGTGGTCAGGTCGAACTCGCGCGGGGTGATGAGCTCGGTGAGCGACTCCGCGACCCGGCGCGGGGTGTCGGTCAGGTGCTCGGTCGCCGGGTCCTTGCCCAGGGCACGCAGCAGGTCGGCGACGGCGCGCTCGGCCGCCGGCAGGTCGACGCCGTCGCGGCCGTGCACCACCCGGAGCCGCCGGGGTGCCTCGGTCCCGGTGTGCAGCGGGCGGGCGGGGGACGACTCGGGGGCGGCGGAGGTCATGGCCGGTCCTTTCTAAAAACTGGTTCTCTTGAAATTAGAATCTCGATCTCTCTTCCGTCAACCCCGCCGGGTTTTACAGTGGGAGCGTGGACACCAGACCCGGGGACGACCTCGACGCCGCCGCGGCCCTCGCCGAGCCGACGCGGCGACGCCTCTACGACTTCGTGGCCCGCTCCGAGCGACCGGTCGGCCGGGACGAGGCGGCGAGCGCCCTCGACCTGCCGCGCCAGACCGCCGCGTTCCACCTGGACCGGCTGGCCGACGAGGGCCTGCTGGACGTGCGGTTCGAGCGGCGCACCGGACGGGTCGGGCCGGGCGCGGGTCGTCCGGCCAAGCTCTACGTACGCTCCGCGCGAGAGGTCTGCGTGCAGCTGCCCGAACGCCGCTACGACCTCGCCGGCCTGCTGCTCGCCGGGGCCATGGAGGAGGCCCAGGCCTCGCAGGAGCCGCCCCGGCTGGTGCTCGAGCGCCGGTCCCGGGCGATGGGTGCCGGCGTCGGCGCCCGGGAGGCGTCCGGGTCCGTCACCCAGGCCCTGGAGGGGTTGGGCTTCGAGCCCGCGGCCGAGGGGGAGGGCCTGGTCCTGCGCAACTGCCCGTTCCACGAGCTCGCGCATGAGCACACCGCGCTCGTCTGCGGCATGAACCTGCACCTCGTCGAGGGCCTGCTCGACGGCCTGGGTGACACGGCGATGGTGGCTCGCCTCGCGCCGCAGCCGGGGCACTGCTGCGTGCGCCTGGAGCCGGCCTCCCGCGAGCCCTGAGGCGCGGCATACCGGCTGGGTGGAGGAATGTGGCGATTTGCCGGACAGATGCGCACCCAACCCACACAATGGGTGCGGCCTCCGGGCATGAGCCATGCCGGGGCCTACCCCACCTGCCTGCCCCTGCGGCGCGCCCGGCGCTGCCCCCTGCCCGTCTGCAAGGAGCGTCTCCCGCATGCCCGCGCGTCCCCCGGTCGTCGACCGCACCCCCGTCGTGCACCCGGGCCACCACCGCCGCAACCGTCTCGTCGCCGTCGTCGGCACGCTCGTGCTGGCCGGGGTGGTCAGCGCGGCCGCCTCGGGTGGCGGCTCGCAGGCCTCGGTGCGGGGGCAGCAGGCCGCCGCGGCCGAGCACCGGTCCACGGTGCGCGACGGCCGGCTGGAGTTCGACGTGACCGGCCTGACGTGTGGGCTGTCCTCGGTCGGCACCGCGACCTTCGGCCAGCGACCCCGAGGGCAGTACTGCCGCGTCTCGCTGACCGTCGAGAACGTCGCCGACCAGCCGCAGTCGCTCTTCGCCGACAACCAGCTGCTCGTCGACGCCAGCGGGCACAAGTTCTCCGCCGACAGCACGGCGAGCATCTACGACGGGGGCGACAAGGTGCAGACGATCTACCAGGAGGTCGCGCCGGGTGAGTCGGTCAGCGGCGACGTCTACTACGACGTCCCGCGGTCGGCGCGTCCCGCCGCGGTTGAGCTGCACGACTCCGCCTACTCCGACGGGGTCACGCTCAGCCTGCGCTGACACCGGGCCGGGGACCCGGCCACCCGAGCCGACAGGGCGCGCGCCGAGGGGGTGGGCGCCCTGTCCCATGTCCGGGCCACGGCCATGATGCATCTAAGATAGATGCATCATGGACACATCCTCCGGTATGCCGTCCGCCTCCGAGCGGACCTACGCCCACCTCAAGCGCTCCATCCTCGACGGCACCCACGCCGGAGGGGTGCTGGTCACCGAGGGCGAGGTCGCCGAGGCCGTGGGTGTGTCCCGGACCCCGGTGCGCGAGGCGTTGCTGCGTCTGGAGGCCGAGGGCCTGGTCCGGCTCTACCCGAAGAAGGGCGCACTCGTCATACCGGTCTCTGCGCAGGAGGCGCGCGACGTCGTGGAGGCGCGCGAGCTGATCGAGCAGTGGGCGGCCGACCGCCTATGGGCGCGGCGCAAGGAGGTGCTCGACGACCTCGCCACGCTGCTGGAGCAGATGCGCGACGCCCGTCGTCGCGGGGCGGTCGCGGAGTTCAGCGAGGCCGACCGGGCCTTCCACGAGCGGATCGTCGCCGGTGCCGGCAATGCCGTCCTCACCCGGCAGTACCGCTCACTGCGAGAGCGCCAGATGTGCCTGACCAGCACCGCCATGCGAGTCGCCGACGGCCGGATGGACAAGGCTGTGCAGGGTCACCGGCAGCTGCTGGAGCTGCTGCGCTCGGGGACCAAGGCGGCCTTCCTGGCGGCCACGCGCGACCACCTCGAGATCGCACGCGAGCAGGCCGGGGTGGCCCGGTGACCCCGCCGCCCGCGCACCTGCAGCCGACCGACCCGACGCTGAGGCACCCGCTCGGCGGACGTCGGGCGTGGCTGGTCTGGACCGTCGCGATCGCGGTCTACCTGCTGGCCGTCTTCCACCGCACCTCCCTGGGGGTGGCCGGGCTGGTGGCGGCCGAGCGGTTCCACATCAGCTCGGCGCAGCTGGCGACCTTCACGATGGTCCAGCTGTTCGTCTACGCCGGTATGCAGATCCCCGTCGGCGCCGCGCTCGACCGGTTCGGCTCGCGGCGGATGCTGAGCATCGGGCTGACCCTGATGACGCTGGCGCAGCTCGGGTTCGCCTTCGCCGACACCTTCGCCGAGGGCGTCGTGGCGCGCGTCTTCGTCGGCATGGGCGACGCCATGGTCTTCATCAGCGTGCTGCGCCTGGTCGCGCTCTGGTTCCCCGCTGCGCGGACCCCGATGGTCACCCAGGTCACCGGCCTGGTCGGCCAGCTCGGCGCGCTCGCAGCCGCCGGCCCGCTGTCGGCGGCCTTGCACGGGCTGGGCTGGACCCGCTCCTTCGCCCTCGCGGCCTCGCTCGGCGTCCTCGCCGGTGCGCTGCTGCTGGCGGTGGTGCGCGACTCGCCCTACGAGGATCACCACCGCGAGGAGCTGAAGATGAGCGCCGTGGGCCGGGCGCTGCGGCTGGCGTGGGAGACCCCGGGCACCCGCCTCGGGCTGTGGTCGCACTTCTCCTCGCAGTTCGGCGCCAACGTGTTCACCCTGCTGTGGGGCTTCCCGTTCCTCGTCTCCGGCGAAGGCCTGAGCGAGGCCACGGCGAGCACTCTGCTCGGGCTCATGGTCGTCACGACGATCGTGTGCAGCCCGGTCATCGGCACGTTCGTCACGCGCTGGCCGTACTCCCGCTCCACGCTGATCCTGTGGATCGTCGCGGCGATCGTGTCGGTGTGGACCGCGGTGCTGCTCTGGCCCGGCCGGGCGCCGCTGTGGCTGCTCGTGGTGCTCGTGGTCGTCACGGCGGTCGGCGGCCCGGGCTCGATGGTCGGCTTCGACCTCGCCCGCACGTTCAACCCGCCTACCCGCATCGGCAGCGCCACCGGCATCGTCAACGTCGGCGGCTTCTTCGCTGCCCTGTCCACGGTGGCGCTGATCGGCGTGGTCCTCGACCACGTCGCCCCCGGCGGCCCCGCCACCTACACCGTCGGCTCGTTCAAGGCGGCGATGTCGGTGCAGTACCTCGTCTGGGCCGTCGGTGTGGTGCAGATCCTGCGCTACCGGCGCCGCACCCGGGTCCACCTGCGCGAGCAGGACCCCGCCATGTATGCCGCGCTGCGCGGCGAGCGCGTCACCGCCGCCTGAGGCCGGGGTCCCCCTCGGCGCATGGGGGCAACCTCGGGGCGCGGGAAACCCGGCGGCGGGTGTGGTCGCGGGCGGTTAGGTTCGCTGGCGTGACTGGAGCCACCGAGACCGCCGCCCTGTCCCACCTGCCCGTGCGCACTGCCCGGCTGGACCTGCACGTGTTCACCCGCGAGGACGTCACCGCGATGCTGGAGGGTCGACGCCTGCCCCGCTGGGTCGAGGGCTACCCGCGCGAGGACGACGTCGACGTCGCCCGGCACGTGGCGTCCCTGCCCGCGCCGGGGCCGCAGGATGTGCCGTGGCTGCCCCGGCACATCGTGGTGCGCGAGATCGGGCTGGCCGTCGGCAGCGTCGGCTTCTTCGGGCCGCCCGGGCCGGACGCGAGCGTCGAGATCGGCTACGGGCTCGTCGAGGGGGCGCGGCACCAGGGCTACGCCTCCGAGGCGGTGGCCGGCCTGGTGGCAGCGGCCCAGGCGGCCGGGATCCGGCTCGTCGTCGCCCACACCCTCCCCGACAACGTGCCGAGCCAGGCGGTGCTGCTGCGCAACCGGTTCCTGCCGACCGGCCGCAACGAGGACGGCGAGCCGCGCTTCGAGCGCCGCCTGCCCTGAGCTCGACACCACCATCTCGTCGGCCTGCCGTGACCAAGTTGTGACCTGCCGGCGGATCGGCGCTTGTCGATGCGCCGACCTTGGAGGTGACCTGCAAAAAGACATGGGTGTCATTTCCGGTGGTGGCGTTCTCGCAGGTCAGGGCCCTGCTCTGGCACGGATGGGATTTTTGTGACTCGTGGGCAGGAAGTGGTGAAGCGCGCCTACGCTCGATCGGCCGAGCCCGCTGATCCGGAGGTCCCCCGTGCGTCGAGAGCCCCTCGCCCCGCGCCGCGAGCACCCCGTCCTGCCCCGGGGCCTGCGTGCCGCCCTCGTGGCTGGTGCCGGCGCCGGCCTGCTGCTCGGCTTCGTCCTCCCGGCGTCGGCCGACCCGGTCTACCCCTCCGCCAAGCAGGTCGCCCAGGCCAAGGCGGCGACCGCGGCCAAGGCAGCGCAGGCCGACGCGATCCAGGCCCGGCTCATCGCCTCCACCGCCCACCTCGAGCAGGTGCGCGCGGGTGCGGAGCAGGCGGCCGAGGCCGCCAACGGCGCCACCCTGCTCCTCGCCGAGAAGACGCGGGCGGCGCAGGCGACCCGCCTACGCGCGGCGGCCGCCGCCACGGTGGCCCAGCGGGCCTCCGACAAGGTCGGCCAGCTCGCGGCGCAGGCCTACATGGGCAGCAACGGCCTCGGCGGTCTCGACGCGTTCCTGTCCAGCCGGGGCCCGCAGGACATCCTCGACAAGGCAGCCGGCCTGTCCATCGTCAGCGACATCCGCAACCGCACGCTCGCCGAGGCCTCGGCCAGCGCGGTCGTCGCGGGGGTGCTGCAGCGCCAGGCCGCGCAGGCCCAGGCCCAGCAGCTGGCCGCGGCCCAGGCCGCCGACGCGGCGCGGCGGGCGGCGCAGTCGCAGGCCACCCAGGCCGCCGCGGAGACGGCCCGGGTGCAGCAGGAGCAGGCGAGGATGCTCAGCCAGCTGGCCACCCTGCGCAACACCTCCGTCACGCTCGAGCGCCAGCGCCAGCAGGGCCTCGAGGCGCAGGCGCAGGCCCGTGCCGCGGCCGCCGCGCGGGCGGCAGCCCAGGCGCGGGCCCGTGCGGCCGCGGCCGAGGCGGCACGCCGCGCGGCCGAGCAGGCGAAGAACCACCCCAGCGGCGGCGGTTCGCACAGCGGCAGCACCACGGGCGGTTCCGGTGGCGGATCCGGCAACGGCGATGGCGGGAGCAGCACCCCCACGCCGCCGGTGACCGACGCGCCGCCTCCGGTGTCCGGCGGTGTATCCGCCGTCATCGCGTTCGCTCGCGCCCAGGTCGGCGACCCCTACGAGTGGGGGGCGGCCGGTCCCGGCACGTGGGACTGCTCCGGCCTGACCATGCGCGCCTGGGCCGAGGCGGGGGTCAGCCTGTCCCACTACACCGGCGCCCAGTGGGACGAGACCGCCCGCGTGCCGCTGGGCGACCTGCGTCCCGGCGACCTGGTCTTCTTCGGCGACTCGGGCCCCACCAGCCACCACGTGGGCCTGTACATCGGGGGGGACCAGATGATCGAGGCGCCCTACACCGGGGCGGAGGTGCGCATTTCCAGCATCTGGCGCAGCGACCTGCTGCCCTACGGCGGCCGCCCCTGACCGGCCCGGCCGGCCGGCAGACCTCGGAAGACGCGCGAAGGGTGCCCGCGGTCAGCGGGCGCCCTTCGGCGTGAGAGGGGGAGCGGGGCTCAGTGGCCCGGGTTCGGCCCCGGCCAGCGCGCCGTGGTCATGCCGGCGTCCTTGGCGCGCTGGACCGCCTCCGCGACGATCTTCTCGGCCTCGGCGCGGCCGCCCCAGTGGGCGCCCTCGACCGACTTGCCCGGCTCGAGGTCCTTGTACGTCTCGAAGAAGTGCTGGATCTCCAGGCGGTCGAACTCGCTGACGTGCTCGAGCTCGGTGATGTGCGCCTGGCGCGGGTCACCGGCCGGGATGCACAGGATCTTGTCGTCGCCACCGGCCTCGTCGCGCATGTGGAACAGGCCGATCGGGCGGGCGGAGACCAGGCAGCCGGGGAAGGTCGGCTCCTCCAGCAGCACCAGGGCATCCAGCGGGTCGCCGTCCTCACCGAGGGTGTCCTCGACGTAGCCGTAGTCCGCCGGGTAGCGCGTGGAGGTGAACAGCAGCCGGTCCAGCCGGATGCGCCCCGTCGCGTGGTCCACCTCGTACTTGTTGCGGTGTCCCTGCGGGATCTCGATGGTGACGTCGAATTCCACGTGTGTGCCCTTTCACGGGTCTCAGCGATCTGGCTTAGGCTCGCCGTCAAGTGTCCCGCACCAGTGCAAATCCGGGTCGAGGGGGGTTCGTGCGTCGTCAGCTGGCCATCGCGGCGGGGGTGGTCGCGCTGCTCGCCGGCTACGTCACCCTCGACGTGCACGACGTTGTGCCGGGCCTGCTCACCGATGCGGCGCCGCGCACCGCCGCAGCCGGTATGCCGGGCGGCCGGCCCACGCCTTCCTCCTCACCGTCCCCGTCCGTGGCGGTGCCGGTCGCGCCGGCCTCGGCCGCCGGACCGCTGCCCGACGTGGACTCCCTCGCCCCCACGCCGACCGCCAAGGGGCTGCTGGCCGCGGTGGGCGGCCGGCTCCACGACCCCCGCCTGGGCCGGCAGGTCAGTGTGACCATCCGGGACGGCCTGACCGGGGACCACCTGCTCGACGTCGCACCCGAGGTGCCACGAGCACCCGCATCGACCGCAAAGCTGCTGACCGCCGCCGCGATCGCCCGGGCCACGGACCTGTCCCAGCGGATGACCACCAAGGTGGTCCAGGGCGGCGGACCGGCTGACCTGGTCCTCGTCGCCGGCGGCGACATGCTGCTGAGCCCCGGCCGGGGCAACCCCGACGCGGTGGCCGGCCGGGCCGGCCTGCTCGACCTCGCCCGTCAGGTGGCGACGGCCGCGCGCCAGCAGGGTCTGCGCAGCGTCCGGCTCCATCTGGACGACACCTGGGCGCGCGGGCCGGCCTACGCCCCCGGCTGGCTGGGCCCCGACATCGACCTCGGGCTCACCGGCGCGGTCGCCACGCTCGGCCTGTCCACCCAGCGCGCAACCCCTGGACACCCGGCGCCGGCCGACCCGGCGGCCAGCGCGGCCACCGCGCTGGCCGGGCGGCTGCGCGCCCTCGGCCTGACGGTCGCGCCTGCGGTGACCCGGACGACCGCGCCCTCCGGCGCCGCCGTGCTCGGACAGGTGGAGTCGGCGACCCTTGGCGAGACGCTCTCGCTGGCGCTCGCCGACAGCGACAACGCGCTGACCGAGTCGCTGGCCCGGCAGGTGGCGGTCCGCGCCGGGCGACGCGCCGACTTCCCCGCGGAGGCGGCCTGGGTGCTGGCCTCGCTCAAGGCGCGAGGCATCCCCGCCGCCGGGGTGCGCCTGGTCGACAGCTCCGGCCTGAGCCGCGGCACCACCGTGCCGGCCCGGGTCATCGGTGACGTGCTGGGCCTGGCCTCGCGGGGCAAGGACGCCGGGCTCGAGGCTGTGGTCTCCGGGCTGCCCGTGGCCGGGCTGACCGGCACCCTCCACGACCGATTCCACGCGCCGTCCTCCCGGGTGGCCGCCGGCATCGCCCGCGCCAAGACCGGCACCCTGACGGGGGTGAGCAGCCTGGCCGGGACGGTCGTGGACCGCGACGGCCGCCTGCTGACGTTCGTCGTCCTCGCCGACGCCGTGCCCCCCGGCGGGGGAACGCTGGACGCCAGGGCAGCGTTGGACGCCTTCGTAGCGACACTCGCGACCTGCGGCTGTCGATGACGCCCCCCTACGGTGAAGGCATGGGCATGGCAACGAGCACCGGACCTGCCGCGGGCACCGACCCCGGCTACGTCGACTGGGACTTCGCCAAGGCGACGGGCCGCCGGCTCGTGCCCGCGGGGCCGAAGGTCAGCCCGGCGGAGGCGGCCGCGGCGGTCGCCGCGCTGCGCGAGGCGGCCCAGCGGTCCCGGCAGCCGGTGGCGGACACCGCCCACCTGCACGCCCCGGCCGGTGACGCCGCCCTCGTCGTGGACCGCCCCGGCTGGATCGACGCCAACGTCGACTCGCTGCGCGGCATGCTCACCCCGGTCGTGCAGGCCATGGCCGCGCGCCACACCGGGCAGTCCACCGCGGTCGTGACGGTCGGCGGCAAGGTCACCGGCGGCGAGACCGGCGCCCTGATGTCCTTCCTTGCGACCAAGGTCCTCGGGCAGTACGACCTCGCCCCCGACGGGACCCCCCGCCTGCTGCTCATCGCCCCGAACGTGGTGCAGGCCGAGGCCGAGCTGGGGGTGGACCCGGGCGACTTCCGCCTGTGGGTCTGCCTGCACGAGGAGACCCACCGGGTGCAGTTCACCGCGGTGCCGTGGCTGCGCCAGCACCTCATCGAGCGGGCCCGCGAGCTCTCGCTGGAGCTCATGCCCGACCCCGACCAGCTGGGGGCCCGCCTGGAGCAGCTGGTGCAGAACCTGCCCCAGGCCTTCCGCGCCGGCGGCACCGGGCTGACCGAGCTGATGACCACCCAGGAGCAGCGGGACAAGATCGCGGCCCTGACCGCGGTGATGTCGCTGCTCGAAGGCCACGCCGACGTGGTGATGGACGACGTCGGACCCCAGGTGGTGCCGACCGTGGAGCAGATCCGGGTCAAGTTCCAGCGCCGCCGCGAGGGCACGGGCAGCATCGACCGTCTGCTGCGCCGGCTGCTCGGCCTCGAGGCCAAGATGCGGCAGTACCACGACGGGGCCACCTTCGTGCGCGCCGTCACCGACCGGGTCGGCGTCGACGGCTTCAACGCCGTGTGGACCTCGCCCGAGACCCTGCCCAGGCCGGCCGACATCGAGGACCCGCAGGCCTGGGTCAGGCGCGTCCACGGATGACCGGCCCCCACCCGGCCGTCGCCGCGACCCGGGTGGCGGTCCGGCCGGCGCTCGCCGAGGCCGGCCCCGGCAGCCGCGTGCTCGTCGGGTGCAGCGGTGGGGCCGACTCCCTGGCCCTGGCCGCGGCCGTGGCCTTCGAGGCGCCCCGGCTGGGCGTGGTCGCCGGTGCCGTGGTCGTGGACCACCGGCTGCAGGCGGGGTCCGCCACGGTCGCCGAGGAGGCCGCCGGGCAGTGCCGGGCGCTCGGGCTCGAGCCGGTCGAGGTCGTGACGGTGCAGGTCGCCGGCGGCGGGAGCGGCCCCGAGGCGGAGGCGAGGCGTGCGCGATACGCCGCGCTGGAGCAGGCGGCGGACCGGCTGGGCGCCGCCCAGGTCCTCCTGGGGCACACCCGCGACGACCAGGCCGAGCAGGTGCTGCTCGGGCTGGTGCGGGGCTCCGGGGCCCGCTCGCTGGCGGGCATGCCGGCGCGGCGCGGCGGGCTGGTGCGACCGTTCCTTGCCCTGGACCGGACCACCACGCGCGCGGCGTGCGACGCCCAGGGGCTGACCCCGTGGGAGGATCCGCACAACGCCGACGAGACCTACCTGCGGGTGCGGGCCCGGCGGCTGCTCGGCGAGCTCGAGGCGGCGCTCGGCCCCGGGGTCGCCGCCGCGCTGGCCCGCAGCGCCGACCTGCTGCGCCAGGACGCCGACGCCCTCGACGAGCTCGCCCGCACCGCCCGTGACGGGCTGGGGGAGGGGCCGTGGGCGGTGGCTGAGCTCACCGCGCTGCCCCGCGCGGTGCGCACGCGGGTATGGCGCTCGCTCGCCTCCGAGGCCGGCTCACCACCTGGGGCGCTGTTCGCCGTCCACGTCGACGCCCTCGACGCGCTCGTGACCGACTGGCACGGGCAGGGGCCGGTCGACCTGCCCGGCGCCGTGCAGGCCCGCCGGTTCGACGGGCGGGTCACGCTGGAGCCGTCGCGTCGGGTTGAATAGGGGCTTCGTGTCCCCCCAGCTGTTTGGAGAAGTCGTGGACGCTGCCCACATGGGAGCCGACCTCGAGCGCGTGCTGATCACCGAGGAGGAGATCCACGCCAAGCTCGACGAGCTCGCCGGCAAGATCTGGGCCGACTACGAGGGCAAGGACCTGCTCCTCGTCGGCGTGCTCAAGGGCGCGGTCATGGTCATGGCCGACCTCATGCGGGCCCTACCTGGCACCGCGCCGATGGACTGGATGGCGATCTCCTCCTACGGCTCGGGCACCAAGTCCTCGGGCGTGGTGCGGATCCTCAAGGACCTCGACGCCGACATCACCGGCCGCCACGTGCTCATCGTCGAGGACATCGTCGACTCCGGGCTGACCCTGTCCTGGATCAAGTCCAACCTCGAGTCGCGCAACGCCGCCTCGGTGGAGATCTGCACGCTGCTGCGCAAGCCGGAGGCGGCCAAGGTCGAGGTGGACGTGAGGTACGTCGGCTTCGACATCCCCAACGAGTTCGTCGTCGGCTACGGCCTCGACTACGCCGAGAAGTACCGCAACCTGCGGGTCGTCGGCACCCTCGCCCCACACGTCTACTCCTGACGCCGGGGCGGTCCGGTCAACCCCCACAAGGGCGAGGCCGGCCGGAACACCGCCGTCTTGCTGGTCGTTGACCAGCGAGAATGCCGCACCTCGCTGCGGTGTACCGTCATCCCCACCGTCGGCACGCTGGCTCTACCCGCGGACGACCTTGCTGAGCGACCAGGAGGAACGGGGCCCACAGCCCCGCACACACATGGACTTCAAGCGCATCCTTCGCACCCCGATGGTCTGGGTGATCCTGATCATCGGCATCGGCGTGCTGTGGTTCTCCGTCGGTGAGACGAGCGGGTTCACCCGCATCGACACCTCCGCGGCGGAGAAGCTGATCACCGACAACAAGGTCGACTCGGCCAAGTTCGTCGACAACGAGCACATCGACCTGACCCTGAAGAAGGGGCAGAGCTACACCGGCGGCGACGTCAAGGACGCGACCCGGGTCCGCGCCTACTACGTCACCCCGCGCGGCCCCGAGCTGGTCAAGCTGCTCAACGACCACCTGCCGCCGGCCGGCTACACCGACGAGGTCGCCCAGCCCAACTGGCTGCTCAGCCTCGCCGCGACGCTGCTGCCACTGGTGCTGGTGCTGGGCCTGTTCTGGTTCCTCATGAACCAGATGCAGGGCGGTGGCTCCCGCGTCATGAGCTTCGGCAAGAGCCGCGCCAAGCTCGCCTCCAAGGACACCCCCAAGGTCACCTTCTCCGACGTCGCCGGCGCGGACGAGGCGGTCGAGGAGCTCCAGGAGATCAAGGAGTTCCTGGCCGAGCCGGCCAAGTTCCTCGCGGTCGGCGCCAAGATCCCCAAGGGCGTGCTGCTCTACGGCCCGCCCGGCACCGGCAAGACGCTGCTGGCCCGCGCCGTGGCCGGCGAGGCCGGGGTGCCGTTCTACTCGATCTCCGGCTCGGACTTCGTCGAGATGTTCGTCGGTGTCGGCGCCTCCCGCGTGCGTGACCTGTTCGAGCAGGCCAAGGCCAACGCCCCCGCGATCGTGTTCGTCGACGAGATCGACGCGGTCGGCCGGCACCGTGGTGCGGGCCTCGGCGGTGGCCACGACGAGCGTGAGCAGACGCTGAACCAGCTGCTCGTCGAGATGGACGGCTTCGACGTCAAGACCAACGTCATCCTCATCGCGGCGACCAACCGCCCCGACATCCTCGACCCGGCGCTGCTGCGCCCGGGCCGCTTCGACCGGCAGATCGCCGTCGAGGCACCGGACATGCTCGGCCGCCACCACATCCTGCAGGTGCACGCCAAGGGCAAGCCGATGGCGACCGACGTCGACCTGCTCGCCGTCGCCCGCCGCACCCCGGGCTTCACCGGTGCCGACCTGGCCAATGTGCTCAACGAGGCCGCGCTGCTCACCGCCCGTGGCAACGCCAAGCTCATCGACAACAAGGCGCTCGACGAGGCGATCGACCGCGTCGTGGCCGGGCCGCAGAAGCGCACCCGGATCATGAGCGCCAAGGAGAAGAAGATCACCGCCTACCACGAGGGCGGCCACGCCCTCGTCGCCGCGGCGATGAACCACACCGACCCCGTCACCAAGGTGACGATCCTGCCCCGCGGTCGCGCCCTCGGATACACGATGGTGCTGCCGGCGGACGACAAGTACTCCACCACGCGCAACGAGATGCTCGACCAGCTCGCCTACGCCCTCGGTGGCCGCGTCGCCGAGGAGATGGTCTTCCACGACCCGACCACCGGCGCCGCCAACGACATCGAGAAGGCCACCGGCCTGGCCCGCAAGATGGTCACGCAGTACGGCATGAGCGAGCGCGTCGGCGCCATCAAGCTCGGCCAGGAGCGCGGCGAGGTCTTCCTCGGCCGCGACATGGGACACGAGCGCGACTACTCCGAGTCGGTCGCCGGCGTCGTCGACGAAGAGGTCCGTCGCTTCATCGAGGCCGCGCACGACGAGGCGTGGAACGCCCTCAACGACAACCGCGAGGTCCTGGACCACCTGGTCCTGGAGCTGCTGGAGAAGGAGACCCTCGGCAAGGAGTAGCTCGCCGAGATCTTCTCGCCGGTGATCAAGCGCCCGGTGCGCCCGATCTGGCTCTCGAGCGACCGCCGCCACGTCAGCGACCTGCCGCCGGTGCTCACCCCGGCCGAGAAGGCGGCGATGGCCAACGGCTCGCGCCCGCAGGACGGTCAGCAGCACGTCGAGGAGCACCCGCCCACTGCGGTGATCGAGGTGCCCGAGGGTGGGTATGTCGACCCCGACGCACATTGATCTCGAGCGCGCGGAGCGCGCCGTGCGTGAGCTGCTCGTCGCGATCGGGGAGAACCCCGATCGCGACGGGCTGCAGGCCACGCCGGGGCGGGTCGCGCGGGCCTACGCCGAGATGTTCGCGGGCATGGGTCAGCAGCCGGAGGACGTGCTGACCACGACGTTCGAGATCGGCCACTCCGAGCTGATCCTTGTGCGCGACATCGAGGTCTACAGCACGTGCGAGCACCACCTCGTGCCATTTCACGGCGTGGCCCACGTCGGCTACATCCCGGGCAGGGACGGCCGGGTCACCGGCCTGTCCAAGCTGGCCCGGCTGGTCGACGTGTTCGCCCGTCGCCCCCAGGTGCAGGAGCGGCTGACGACGCAGGTCGCCGACGCGCTGGTCGACCACCTGAAGCCGCAGGGGGTCATCGTCGTGGTCGAGTGCGAGCACCTGTGCATGTCCATGCGCGGGGTGCGCCGCCCGGGGTCACGGACCATCACCTCGGCGGTGCGGGGCCAGCTGCGTGACCCCGCGACCCGGGCCGAGGCGATGGGGCTGATCGGTGGTCACCGGTGAGTGAACGCGCCTCCACGCGTCACGCCCCACCCCACAGCCAGCGCTTCGCCGCCTTCACCGGGCCGCAGTCGAAGGTGCCCCGGGTCCTCGGGCTGCTGACCTACCTCATCGGCATCGGCGACATCATCACCGGGCTGCGCCGTGGCCTGGGCAGCCGGTTCCACCCGATCGCGGAGGTGCTGCCGGGCAGCGTCGCGAACGCCGCCTCGGCGGCCTCGGTGGTGGCAGGCATCCTGCTGCTCTTCCTGGCGCACGCCCTCACCCGCCGCAAGCGCCGTGCCTGGCGGGCCGGGGTGGTGCTCCTGAGCATCAGCGTGCTGCTGCACGCCGGCCGGGTCGAGCTCATCGCCACCGCGGTCTCCATGGTGGTGCTCATCGTGCTCGTGGTCACCCGCGACCAGTTCCATGCGCTCGGCGACCCGACCACCCGGTGGCGGGCCGCGCGCGTCTTCGTGGCCATGGCGGTCATCAGCGTCGTCCTCGGGCTCATCCTCGTGGAGTCCCGGCGGCACGCCATCGTCGGCGGGCCGCCCAGCCTGCAGGAGGCGCTCTGGCAGGTGCTGACCGGCCTCGTCGGGCTGAACGGGCCCCTGGTCTTCGTCAGCGACCGGACCAACGACGTCATCGGCGCGGTCCTGCTCGGCTTGGGGATCATGACCCTGCTCGTCCCGGTCTACCTGGCCCTGCGCGCCCCCGAGCCGCGGCCCATGGTCACCGACGAGGACGAGACCCGCCTGCGGGCACTGCTGGAGCGCAGCCCCGACTCCCTGGGCTACTTCAACCTGCGCCGCGACAAGAGCGTCATCTGGTCCGAGAGCGGCAAGGCAGCCATCGCCTACCGGGTGGTCTCCGGCGTGATGCTGGCCAGTGGCGACCCGCTCGGCGACCCGGAGGCGTGGCCGGGCGCGATCTCGGCGTTCCTGCGCGAGGCGGAGCTGCACGCCTGGCGGCCGGCGGTGATCGGCTGCTCGGAGCGGGCCGGCCACGTGTGGACGCGCGAGACCGGCTTCGACATCCTCGAGCTCGGCGACGAGGCGGTCGTCGACGCGGCCTCGTTCACCCTCGAGGGCCGGGCCATGCGCAACGTGCGGCAGATGGTGAAGCGGATCGGCCGGGCCGGCTACACCACCGAGGTGGTGCGCGCCGCGCAGGTCACCGAGGGCGACCGCCGCCGGGCCCTGGCCGACGCCAGCGCGTGGCGCGGCACCGAGACCGAGCGGGGCTTCTCGATGGCACTCGGGCGGCTGGTCGACCCCGTAGACCCCGACTGCGTGCTCGTCGTGGCCCGTCAGGACGGCGTGATCCGGGCCTTCCTGCAGTTCGTGCCGTGGGGCAGCGACGGCATGTCCCTGGACGTCATGCGCCGCGACCGCACCGCCGACCCCGGCGTCAACGAGCTGATGATCGTCGACGCCCTGCGGGCCGCGCCGGAGCTGGGGGTCAAGCGGGTGTCGCTGAACTTCGCGGCGTTCCGCTCGGCGTTCGAGCGCGGTGAGCGGCTGGGCGCCGGGCCGATGGAGCGGGCCTGGTACCGCGTGCTGAAGTTCGCCTCCCGCTGGTTCCAGATCGAGAGCCTCTACCGCTTCAACGCCAAGTTCCAGCCGCAGTGGACGCCCCGGTTCGTGGTCTACCCGGCGACCCGGGACGTGCCGCGCATCGCCCTCGCGGCGCTGGAGGCCGAGGCGTTCCTGACCTGGCCCCGGCTGCGCTTCTTCAGCGGGGCGTCGTCGTGAGCACGCTCGTCATGGGGGTCGTCAACGTCACCCCCGACTCCTTCAGCGACGGAGGACGGTGGTTCGAGCCGGGGGCGGCGGTCGAGCACGGGCTGGAGCTGCTCGACCAGGGCGCCGACCTGCTCGACGTGGGCGGGGAGTCGACCCGTCCCGGCGCGCAGCGTCCGGACGAGGCCGAGGAGCTGCGGCGCGTGATACCGGTGGTGCGCGAGCTGGCTTCCCAGGGTGCGCGCGTCTCGGTGGACACGATGCGGGCGTCCGTGGCCGGCACCGCGCTCGAGGCCGGGGCGAGCATCGTCAACGACGTCAGCGGCGGCCTCGCCGACCCGGAGATGCCGGCCGTCGTGGCCGGCGCCGACGTGCCGTTCATCGCCATGCACTGGCGTGGCCACAGCGCGCAGATGCAGCAGCGGGCGCAGTATGACGACGTCGTCGCCGAGGTGTGCGCCGAGCTCACCGAGCGGGTCGAGCAGCTGCTGGCCCGGGGCCTGCGCCGCGAGCAGCTGGTGCTTGACCCGGGCTTCGGCTTCGCCAAGCTGGCCGCCCACAACTGGACCCTTCTGGCGCACCTGGAGCAGGTCATCGCGCTGGGTCTGCCGGTGCTGGTCGGCACCTCCCGCAAGACCTTCCTGGGCCGGCTCGGCGTGCCCGAGGGCACCGACCCGCGCCCGCCGCTGGAGCGCGACGCCGCCACCTGCGCCACCACCGTCCTGGCCGCACAGGCCGGGGCCTGGGCGGTCCGCGTCCACGACGTGGCCTCCAGCGTGGCCGCGGTCCGGGTCGTCGCGGCGACGGAGGGGGCACGATGACCGACCGGATCACCCTGACCGGCATCAGCGCGCGGGGTCGCCACGGCGTGCTGGACTGGGAGAAGCAGCTGGGCCAGCCGTTCGTGGCCGACGTGGTCCTCGAGGTCGACCTGGCCAGGCCCGGGGAGAGTGACGACCTGGCGCACACCGTCAACTACGCCGCCGTCGCCGCCGAGGTCGTCGAGGTCCTGGCCGGCGAGCCGCTGGACCTCATCGAGGCCGTCGCCGAGCGGGTCGCCCGCCGGGCGCTGGCCTACCCGCTCGTCGAGGCGGTCGAGGTCACCGTGCACAAGCCGGACGCGCCCGTGGGCGTGCCGTTCACCGACGTCAGCGTCCACGTCCGGCGCGAGCGGGACACCCCGGTCGTGGTCGCCCTCGGCGCCAATCTCGGCGACGTGCAGGAGACCCTGGAGGCAGCGGTCCGCGCGGTCGGGGACCTCGAGGGGGTGCGCGTGGACACGGTCTCGCCGCTCGTCGAGACCGACCCGGTGGGCGGGCCGGAGCAGCCGGCCTACCTCAACGCGGTGCTGCTGGCCCACACCCGGCTCGCCCCGCACCGACTGCTGGCTGCACTGCACCGGATCGAGGCCGCGCACGGCCGCACGCGCGAGACCCGTTGGGGCGCCAGGACGCTGGACCTCGACCTCATCCAGTACGGCGATCCCGACGCCGGCACCGACGTGGTGAGCGACGACCCCGAGCTGTTGCTGCCGCACCCGCGCGCGGCAGAGCGGGCGTTCGTGCTCACCCCATGGCTGCGAGCCGATCCCGACGCACGGCTGCGGGTGGCCCCCGGTGAGGTGGCCGATGTGGCGCGCCTGCTCGCGGCCACCGACGCGGACGGCGTGCGACCCGGACCCGAATGGAGTGCAACATGGTGAAGGACGGTCGGGGCGTCACCGTGCGCCTGGTCCTGGCGGTCGTCGTCGTGGTGGCCGCCGTCTCGTGGGCCGTGCTGCGCTGGTGGGAGGGCGCCGGCCACGGCCTGCCGGGGGCGTCCTGGGGCAGCGCGGTGCTGCTGGCCTTCATGGCCGTGGGCATCTACGTCGCCGGTCTGCCGGTGCGCCGCTGGCAGCAGGGCAAGGCCACCCGTGAGCTGAGCATGGTCCGGGCGCTGCGCACCCTGGTGCTCGCCCAGGCGGCGGCCCTCACCGGGGCCATGGTCACCGGCTGGTATGCCGCGCTGGTGCTGCTGCGCCTGCCCGACGTCGACGTGGCGTCGGTGCGGGCCGACGCGGTGCACGCCCTGGTGCTGCTCCTCGCGGGTGTGCTGCTCACCGTCGCCGGGATGGCCGCCCAGCGGATGTGCCGCGTCGACGACGACCGGTCCGACCGCGAGGACGACGACGCCGACGCCTCGCGCTGAGCGGCGCGCGCCTGGTGCGCGGGGCGCGGTGGCTCAGCTGCGCCCGGTCAGCTGCGCGCCCGGTCAGCGGCGGCGGCGCGGTGGCTCGGAGACGCGGGCGATGATCGGCATCTCCACGGTGTCCACGCCCAGCACGGCGGACTCGTCCGGCTTGCCCGGCAGGACGTGGGCGACGTAGTCCTTGATCGCGGCCTCGATCGAGACGTCGTGCCCGGAGCGCTCTGACATGTACCACCGGTGCTCCAGCACCTCGTGGAACAGCTCGGCCGGCTCGAGCTTGTGGGTGAGGTCCCGCGGCACCTCGCGCTGCACCGGCTCGTAGACCCGGGAGAGCCAGTCGTGCGCGACGATCTCCTCGTCGTCGCCCTGCCGGTCGGTGGCCGCACGGTAGGCGTCGAGGTCGTTGAGCAGTCGGCGGGCCTGGTTCTCCTCGACGTCCAGCCCGGTCAGCCGCAGCAGCCGGCGCGAGTGGTGGCCGGCGTCGACCACCTTGGGCTGGATCTGGATCTGGGTGCCGCCGATATCGGTGGAGATGGCCAGCTCGTCGACGTCGAAGCCGAGCTCGTTGAGCCGGCGGATCCGCTCGTCGACGCGCCAGCGGTCACCCTGCTCGAACCGCTCGAGCTCGGTCAGCTCGCGCCACAGGTCGCGGTAGCGGTCGACGATGCGCTGCGAGGTGTCCACGGGGTCGACCGACTCGGGCAGGAACCCGCCGGCGGACAGGTCCATCAGCTCCCCGGCGATGTTGACCCGGGCGATCTCGAGGTCGTGCTCGCGCTGGCCGTCGGAGAGGCTGTCGCGCAGCTCCCCGGTCTCGGCGTCGACGAGGTAGGCGGCGAACGCGCCGGCGTCCCGGCGGAACAGCGTGTTGGACAGCGACACGTCACCCCACCAGAAGCCGGTCAGGTGCAGCCGGACCAGGAGCACAGCCAGGGCGTCGATGAGCCGCTGGGCGGTGTCCTTGCGCAGCGTCTGGCTGAACAGCGCGCGATACGGCAGGGAGAACTGCAGGTGCCGCGTGATCAGGCAGGCGTCCAGCTCCTCACCGTCGGGCGTGGTGCGGCCGCTGATGACGCCGAACGCCTCGACGCACGGCTGGTCGAGCCGGGTCAGCAGGCGCAGCAGGTTGTACTCGCGCCGGGCCAGGTCCTCGCTGATCTCCTTGACCGCCAGGACGCGGCCGGAGAGCTTGACGAACCGGACGACGTGGCGCGAGATGCCCCGGGGCAGCGCCGCGAGCACGTCCTCGGGCCACTCCTCGAGGGGGACCGACCACGGCAGGTCGAGCAGCGCGGGGTCCGGACGGGCAGCGGTGATCTGCAGGGCCACGGGGTCCATGGTGACACGCGCCGCGACCGGGGCGCCGCGAGCGTCCGCGGCCCCGGACGCGAGGAGGCGGCGACACCTGGTGGGTGCCGCCGCCTCCGTGACGCGGGGTCCGCTCAGTCTCCGATGCGCTCGCCGGTCTCGATGTTGAACAGGTGCACGTGGCCCTGCTTGGGGGCGAAGTGCACGGTCTCGCCCTTCGTCGGGGGGCGCCGGCCGTCGACCCGGGCGATGATCGGCTTGGTCTCGCCGCCCATCTCGGTGGAGCCGTAGACGTAGGCGTCGGCGCCGAGCTCCTCCACGACGTCGACGGTGACCGGGAGGCCCTCGGTCTCTCCGGCCAGGGACAGGTCCTCGGGGCGGACACCGAGGGTGACGGCCTTGCCGGCGCCGGCGAGGTGCTCACGCTCGATCGGGGTGACGCTGGCGCCGAACTTCACGCCGCCGTCGACGACGGGGACCTCGAGGAGGTTCATCGCGGGGGAGCCGATGAAGCCGGCGACGAAGACGTTGTTGGGGTGGTCGTACATGTGCCGCGGGGTGTCGCACTGCTGCAGCAGGCCGTCCTTGAGCACCGCCACGCGGTCACCCATCGTCATGGCCTCGACCTGGTCGTGGGTGACGTAGACGGTGGTGACGCCGAGGCGGCGCTGCAGCGAGGCGATCTGGGTGCGGGTCTGCACGCGCAGCTTGGCGTCGAGGTTGGACAGCGGCTCGTCCATGAGGAACACCTGCGGGTTGCGCACGATCGCGCGGCCCATGGCGACGCGCTGGCGCTGGCCACCGGAGAGGGCCTTCGGCTTGCGCTCGAGGTACTGCTCGAGGTCGAGGATCTTGGCGGCCTCCGCCACGCGCTTGCTGATCTCGCTCTTGTTGATGCCGGCGATCTTGAGCGCGAAGCCCATGTTGTCGGCCACCGTCATGTGCGGGTAGAGCGCGTAGTTCTGGAAGACCATGGCCACGTCACGGTCCTTGGGCGAGAGGTCGGTGACGTCGCGGTCGCCGATCCAGATCTTGCCGTCGTTGACCTCCTCGAGGCCGGCGAGCATGCGCAGGCTGGTGGACTTGCCGCAGCCGGAGGGACCGACGAGGACGAGGAACTCGCCGTCGGCGATGTCGATGTCCAGCTTGTCCACCGAGGGGGTGTCGTTGCCCGGGTAGAGCCGGGTCGCCTTGTCGAACTTGACCGTAGCCATGTGTGATCGAACCTTCCTTCACCGGCAGGAACGTGCCGGACGATCCGTTGTAAAGGTGGTGCCCCACCGGGCGGGTGCCAGCGGTGGTGGAACGGATCTTCCCCCATGGGCGCCGATCCGGCTAGACCGGAGTGACGGGTGTGACGTGCCCGGTATGCCGTGCAGCGGCCCGGTCGTGCACGGCCAGGGCTGAGGCGGCGAGCAGCGCGACGGCGCCGGCGACCGGCAGGACCAGGCGCGGGGCGTGGGTCCAGCCGAGTCCTCCGAGCGCCGGGGCGAGGAACATGCCGGCCACGGAGGCTGAGGCGTACAGGCTCTGGTAGCGACCGGCATACCCCTCGGGGGCTGCGTCGGCGACGGTCGCGGTGGCCGTCGGCTTGTAGAGCATCTCCCCGGCGGTGAGCACGAGGACCGCGAGGACGGCGGTGACGAGGGAGGGAGCGGCGCCGACGACGAGCCACGCCAGGCCGACGAGGCCGTAGCCCAGGGCGACCAGGGCCAGCGCCCGGTGCCCGGCCATGCGCACGGACAGCGGCACCTCGAGCGCCACGATCACGGCGCAGCTGCCGGCCAGCAGCAGGCCGTAGGCGATGGGGGCGAGGCCGAGCGCGCGCAGCTGCAGGGGCAGCGCGACGTAGAACTGCCGGTAGGCGACGTCGACGGCGATGACGGTGCCGAGGACCCACAGCACGTGCGGGCGGGCACGCAGGGTGTGCCACAGTGCGCCGCGCGTCCTCCCGGGGGAGTCGCGGCGAGGGCGGGCGGCCGGCGAGGGCACGAGCCGCCAGATGGTCGCGGCCAGGAGCGCGCTGCTCGCGGCGTCGAGGACGAAGACCAGGCCGAAGTCGTGGGCCGCGGCCAGGGCGCCGAGCGGGGGCCCGATGACCATGCCGGCGTTGTAGGCGGCGCGGCCCACGGCGGCCGCGGTGCGACGGTGCTCCGGCGCGACGGCGGCGAGGACGACGGCCATGTTGAGCGGGCGCTGGGCACCCGCGGCGAAGCCGCCCACCGCGGTCAGGGCGGCCAGGCAGGAGGTCGGGGTGAGCGGCAGGACGGCGCAGACCGCGGCCCAGACCAGGGTCGCGGCAAGCAGGCCGCCGCGCAGGCCGAACCGGTCGCCGAGTGAGCCCCCGGCGAGGTTGCCGGTGATCATGCCGACGCCGAACGCGGCGCCGACCAGGCCGGCCGTGTCGGCGGCCAGGTGCCGGTCCTGGACGAGGTAGAGCGTGAGGAACGTGAACGCCAGCGAGCCGATTGCGCTGACCAGCTGGCCCAGCAACAGGCCCTGCAGCCAGCGAGGAAGCAACCCGACCTGACGCCATGCCGTGAACATCTGCCGTTCCCCCTGTGACGCGTGGTGACCCGGTGACGTTATCGAAACGTGGCTGCAAGATCTTGCAGTTCTGCTTCCAGAAGTCTGCAAGAACTTGCTACGTTTTGCGCGCTTCAGGGGGTCGGCGTGGGCCATCCCTTCTCGTCACTTGCTAGGAGACTCGATGCACAAGCGTGCGTTTGGGGCCGTCGCCGTCACCGGTGTCGCTGCCCTGCTGATGAGCGGCTGTGGAGGGTCCAGCACCCCCGCCGCCGCCGGCAAGACCAGCAGCACCACCGCGACCGCGACCACCCCGGCCGCCTCGCCCACCACGACCGGCGCCCCCGTCCGTGACGCGAACGCCGAGCTGGTGATCTGGGCCGACAACGACCGCGCCCCGATCCTGCAGAAGTACGCCGACCAGTTCGGCAAGGAGAACGGCGTCAAGGTCGCCGTCCAGGTCGCCACCGACGTGCGCCAGCAGTTCAAGGACGCCACCAAGGTCGGCAAGGGCCCCGACGTCATCGTTGGTGCGCACGACTGGCTGGGCGAGCTCGTCCAGAACGCCACCGTCGCCCCGATCAACCTCTCAGCCGACGTCTCCAGCAAGTTCGCGCCGTCCGCCATGGCGGCCACCAAGTTCAACGGCCAGACCTACGGCGTGCCCTACGCCGTGGAGAACATCGGCCTGGTGCGCAACACCGCCCTCGCCCCCGAGGCCCCCAAGACCATGGAGGACCTCGTCTCCAAGGGCCAGGCCCTGGTCAAGGCCGGCAAGGCCACCAACATCCTCATCCAGGAGGTGGGCAAGACCGGCAACGCGTACTACACCTACCCCTACCTGAAGGCCTTCGACGGCGGCATCTTCGCCACCAAGGCCAACGGCGACTACGACGCCACCAAGGTCATCGTCAACAGCGCCGGGTCCCTCAAGGGCGCCGCGGAGCTGCAGAAGCTCGGTGCGCTCAAGGCCCTGTCCACCAACGTGAGCGGTGACAACGCCGACGCGCTGTTCGACGCCGGCAAGGCGCCGTTCTACATCACCGGCCCGTGGGCGATCGACAAGGCCAAGAAGGCCGGCATCAAGTACGCCATCTCCCCGCTGCCCTCCATCGGTGGCGGCCAGATGCAGCCGTTCCTCGGTGTCCAGATGTTCTACGTCTCGGCCAAGGCCAAGAACGCCGCCCTCGCGGAGGAGTTCGTCACCAACTACGTGCCGCGCAAGGACGTCCAGGAGGCCCTGTTCGCCGCCGGCAACCGTCCCCCGGCGCTGACCGAGGCCTACAACGAGGTCTCCGCCTCCAACCCTGACGTCAAGGCGTGGTTCGAGGCCGGCAAGGGTGGCCAGGCCATGCCGAACATCCCGGCCATGAACTCGGTCTGGGGCCCGCTCGGCCAGGCTGCCGCCGACGTCATCGCCGGCAAGGCCCAGCCGAAGGCGCGCTTCGACGCCGCCCAGAAGGAGATCGTCGCCAACATCGCCAAGGGCTGATGACGGCGCGGGTGGCCGCCGACCCCGGTCGGCGGCCACCCGGCATACCTGCTTGCTGCACCACCTGATCCACCCCCCGCACGATCCCGGGAGACCCGATGAGCCGGATGGCCGCCAACGTCATGAAGTGGGGCGCGATCGCCGTCGCGCTCGCCGTCGTCTTCTGGGTCGACACCCAGCTGGCGAGCCAGGGCCACCTGCTCGCGGTGGTGCTGGTGTCGATGGTCGGCCTGGCTGTCCTCGCCATCTACGGCACGCGTCGCGCGGTGCCGCTGAAGTACCTCTTCCCGGGCCTTATCCTCCTCGTCGGCCTGCAGATCTGGCCGCAGGTCTACACGGCCATGACCGCGTTCACGAACTACGGCGACGGCCACTCGATCTCCAAGCAGGACGCGATCGACAGCATCGTCGCCAACTCCGTCACGGAGGTCCCCGGCACGCCGCGCTACAAGCTCTCCGTCGCGGTGAAGTCCGGCAGCGACCCCGCCACCGGCGACGCCTTCTACCTGCTCACCGACCCGCAGGGCAAGACCTACGTCGGCGACGCGAAGGGCCTGTCGGACCTGACCGAAGGGGTCGAGAAGGCCCCCACCGGCAAGATCACCGCGGCCGCTGGCTACACCATCCTCAACGCCATCCAGGTCAACGGACGGCAGGACCTCAAGACGTTCGCCGTGCCGAGCCAGGACGGCAGCGCCATCAAGCGGGTCGGCCTGTCCGAGGCGTTCGAGGGCAAGGCCACGATGTCCTACGACAAGGCCACCGACACCCTGACCGACTCCGCCACCGGCAAGAAGTACGTCGCCAAGGACGCGCGGTTCGTGCCCGCGGACGGCCAGGGCGACGCGCTGCCGCAGGGGTGGAAGGAGAACGTCGGCTTCAAGAACTTCAAGACTGCCTTCACCGACCCCGTCATCCGCGCCGGCTTCGTGAAGATCCTCATCTGGAACGTCGCCTTCGCAGCGGTCTCCGTGGTGAGCACCTTCGCCCTCGGCATGCTGCTGGCGCTGCTGCTCAACGACCCCCGGCTCCGGGGCAAGGCCGTCTACCGCTCGCTGCTGATCCTGCCCTACGCCATCCCCGGCTTCGTGACGGCGCTGGTCTGGCGCTCGATGTTCAACCAGGACTACGGCCTGATCAACCAGCTCACCCACCTCGACGTGGACTGGCTGGGAGACCCGTGGGCGGCCCGCGCCGCGATCCTGCTGGCGAACCTGTGGCTGGGCTTCCCCTACATGTTCATCGTCTGCACCGGCGCCCTCCAGTCGATCCCCGACGACGTCAAGGAGGCGGCCCGCATCGACGGGGCCAACCCGTTGCGGATGCTGCGCTCCATCACCATGCCGCTGCTGCTGGTGGCGGTCGGGCCGCTGCTCATCGCGTCGTTCGCCTTCAACTTCAACAACTTCACGCTGATCTTCCTGCTCACCGAGGGCGGCCCGTTCGAGGCGGCCAACACCTCGATCGGGTCCACCGACCTGCTCATCACCTACGCCTTCCGCCTGGCGTTCAGCGGCGTGAGCCCGAACTACGGCTTCGCGGCGGCGGTGTCGGTCCTCATCTTCATCATCGTGGCGCTGATCTCGGCGCAGGGCTTCCGTCGCACCAAGGCACTGGAGGAGATCAACTGATGTCCAGCCTGACCCAGACCCTCGCCACCCCGGTCGCCACCGAGCCGGAACCGAGCGCGCGCCGGCGCGTCCCCGTCAGTGGCCGCGTGTGGTGGCGCCACGCCCTGGCCATCGTCGCGCTGCTCTGGTCGCTGTTCCCGATCGTGTTCATCCTGTCGGCGGCGCTGAACCCGTCGGGCACGCTGAGCACCTCCTCGCTGCTGCCGACGAAGATCGGCATGGACAACTTCGACGCGCTGTTCAACGACCAGAACCGCCCGTTCCTCGAGTGGTTCAAGAACTCGATGGTTATCTCGACCGTCGGCGCCCTGCTCGCCGTCTTCATCGGCGCCAGCGCCGCTTACGCCTTCTCCCGCATGCGCTTCGTCGGACGCCGTCCGGGCATGTTGCTGCTCCTGCTGCTGCAGATGTTCCCCGCCCTGCTGACCTTCGTGGCCATGTACATCACGTTCGCCGCCATCGGTGACGTCATCCCGATGTTCGGCCTCAACACCAGCCTCGGCCTGATCCTCGCCTACAGCGGTGGCGCCATGGGGGCCAACGTCTGGCTGCTCAAGGGCTACTTCGACACCGTCCCGCGCGAACTCGACGAAGCGGCCAAGGTCGACGGCGCCTCGCACGCGCGGATCTTCTTCACGATGACGCTGCGGCTGGTCCTGCCGATCCTCATCACCGTCTTCATGCTGACCTTCATCGGCCTGTTCAACGAGTTCCTGCTCGCCAGCATCTTCCTGCGCGACGTGGACTCCCAGACCCTCGGCGTCGGCCTCAATGCCATGCTCAAGGCCGACCGCAACCGCTACTTCGGCCAGTTCTGCGCCGGTGCCCTGCTCGTGTCCATCCCGGTCGTCCTGCTGTACCTGGGCTTCCAGAAGCAGCTCGTCGGCGGCCTGACCCAAGGTTCGGTGAAGTGAGCTCCTCGCTCGACCTGCTGTCGCAGCCCCACCACGACGGTTCCGACCTCTACGTCTCCAACACCTCGCCCCGGCTGGGCGAGACGGTCACGCTGCGCGTGCGCGTGCCGCACGAGGCCGACATCACCGCGGTGCACGTGCGGCTCACGCCGGACGCCGAGCCGGTGTTCGTCGACGCGGTCGTGGAGTCGGTCACCGACACCGAGACCTGGTGGAGCGCCGAGGTCGTCTGCCACAACCCGGTGACCAACTACCGGTTCATCCTCGAGGGCGGGCCCTCGGGCTACGCCTGGCTCAACGGCACCGGCGTCCACCTGCGCGACGTCCCCGACGCCGCCGACTTCCGCATCGTCACGTATGCCGCGCCGCCTGCCTGGGCGGGCGAGGCCGTGGTCTACCAGGTCTTCCCGGACCGGTTCGCCCGGTCGGCGGCCGCCGAAGAGCGGCCCACCCCGGAGTGGGCCGTCCCGGCGCAGTGGGAGGAGCCGGTCAACCTCGGCCACGACGTCATCGCCTGGCAGCTCTTCGGTGGCGACCTCGATGGCGTCGTCGAGCGGCTGGACCACCTCGAGAAGCTCGGCGTCAACACGGTCTACCTCACGCCGTTCTTCCCGGCCCGCTCCAACCACCGCTACGACGCCTCGACCTTCGCGGCGGTCGACCCGGTGCTCGGCGGGGACGAGGCGCTGGCCCGGCTCACCGAGGCCGCGCACGCGCGCGGCATGCGCGTGCTGGGCGACTTCACCACCAACCACACCGGTGCGGCGCACGAGTGGTTCGCCAAGGCGCAGGCCGACGAGACCAGCGACGAGCGGGGCTTCTACCTCTGGGACGAGGACGGCGACTACGTCGCCTGGCTGGGCGTGAAGAGCCTGCCCAAGCTCAACTACGACAGCGCCGAGCTGCGCCGCCGGGTCTTCGACGACGCGGACGGCGTGGTGCGCAAGTGGATCAGTGGCGAGCACGGCCTGGACGGCTGGCGGGTCGACGTGGCCAACATGACCGGCCGCTACCGCGACCAGGACCACAACCAGGACATCGCCCGGCAGATGCGCGCCGCGATGGCCGAGGCGCGTCCGGACGCCCTGCTGGTCGGTGAGCACTGCCACGACTTCACCCGCGACGCGGTCGGCGACGGCTGGCACGGGGTCATGAACTACGCCGGCTTCACCCGCCCGGTCTGGACGTGGCTGCGCGACAAGGGCTACGCGCCGAAGTTCCTCGGCTCCCCGCTGATGGTGCCCCGCCTGGGCGGCGTCTCGGTGATGGAGACGATGCGCGAGTTCACCGCGCTGGTGCCGTTCCGCACCGTGCAGCACAGCTTCAACCTCGTCGGCTCGCACGACACCACCCGGGTGCGGACCCTGGTGGGCGAGGACGCCCGCCAGGTCGACGCCGCGGCCGGGCTGCTCTTCACCATGCCGGGCATCCCGATGATGACCTACGGCGACGAGATCGGGATGCGTGGCGACTTCGGCGAGGACGGCCGCCGCCCGATGCCGTGGGACGAAAGTCGCTGGGACCACCGGCTGCTGGACGTCTACCGTGGCCTGATTGCGGCGCGGACCTCTTCGGTCGCCCTGCGCGAGGGCGGCCTGCGATGGGTCCACGCCTCGGACGACGCGCTGGTCTACCTGCGCCAGACCGCGGCGGAGACCGCGCTCGTGCACGTCGCGCGGGCCGAGCACGCAGCGGTCACGGTGTCCACCACGCACCTGGGTGGCATCGAGGGTGCGCGCACGGCATACGGTCGGGACCTCGCCCTCGGCGAGGTCAGCCTGGAGCTCGTCGCGGACGGGCCCGAGGTGAGCATCTGGGTCTGGCCGAACCCCTGACCGGGGCGAGACCATGAGCGCGAAGGACGGACGATGAGGGCACGACTGGCGGACATCGCCGAGCAGGCAGACGTCAGCGAGGCGACGGTCAGCCGTGTCCTCAACGGCAAGCCGGGGGTCGCGGAGTCGACCCGCCAGGCCGTGCTGACCGCGCTCGACCTGCTCGGCTACGACCGGCCAAGCCGCTTGCGCCGCAAGAGCGCCGGCCTGGTCGGGCTGGTCATGCCCGAGCTGACGAACCCGATCTTCCCCGCGTTCGCGCAGATCATCGAGACGGCGCTGGCGCGGCACGGCTACACGCCGGTGCTGTGCACGCAGACCCCCGGCGGGGTGCACGAGGACGACTACGTCCAGATGCTGCTCGACCGCGGCGTGGCCGGCATCATCTACGTCAGCGGCCTGCACGCCGACTCCTCCACCGACCCCCAGCGCTACGTCAAGCTGCGCGAGCGGGGGCTGCCGATCGTGCTGGTCAACGGCTTCCTCGAGGGCATCGACGCGCCGTTCATCTCCAACGACGACGTCGCCTCGATGGAGCTGGCCCTGACCCATCTGGTCCACCTGGGCCACACCCGGATTGGGCTGGCGGTGGGACCGGACCGGTTCGTGCCGGTCATCCGCAAGATCGCCGGCTTCCGCAACTCGATGGCCACGCTGCTGGGCCGCGAGGACGTCGAGGACCTCATCGAGCGCACCATGTTCACCGTCGAGGGCGGCGCCGCCGCGGCGAACCGGCTGCTCGACAAGGGCGCCACCGCGATCGTCTGCGGCTCGGACCTGATGGCGCTCGGCGCGATCCGGGCGGCCCGCCAGCGGGGCCTGGACGTGCCCAGGGACCTCTCCGTCGTGGGCTACGACGACTCGACGCTGATCGCCTTCACTGACCCGCCGCTGACCACGGTGCGCCAGAGCGTGCAGGCGATGGGTGAGGCGGCGGTGCGCGCGCTGCTCGACGAGATCGCCGGCGAGCCGGCGCCGCGGGCGGAGTACGTCTTCCGGCCCGAGCTGGTCGTGCGTGGCTCTACCGGCGCCTGCCCGAAGGGCTGAGCGCCCGGCACGGTCAGTGCCGCTGCTCCTGCCGGGAGCGGACGAACAGCTCCAGCGCCTCGACCACCTCGGGGATGCCCGGCACCCGGTGCTCGGCGGCGGTCTCGCCGGCGCCCACCTTCACCCCGAGGTCCCCGCGGGAGGGGTCGAGCACCGCGAAGGCCCGCTCGTCGGTGACGTCGTCACCGAAGTAGCCGATGGCCTCGACCCGGCGGCTGGTGGCCAGCGACTCCAGTGCAGTGCCCTTGGTTGCAGTCAGCACGGAGATCTCCACGACGTCCTTGCCGGGGGTGACGTGCACGCCGGTATGCCGGGCCGCCACCTCGTGCGCCGCTTCCGCGGCCCGGCCGGCGACCGGCTCCGCCACGCCCCGTGTGTGCAGGACGACGGCCGCGGGCTTGTGCTCCACCCGCGGCCCGTCGTGGTCGGAGGCGACCTGCTCGAGCCCCTCGCGCAGGCTCGCCAGGGTCTGCTCCTGCTCGTCGTCGAGCAGGGCTCCGTCGAGGTCGCCGGCGAGGCTGGACTGCGCCCCGTGGCTGCCGACGAGCACGATCGGCTCGTGCTCGCCGATCCCGGTGAGGGTGCGCAGCGTGGCCAGGTCGCGCCCGGAGAGGATGACCACCGAGACGCCGTCGAGCGCGCCGGCGGCGCGGACCGCCTCCAGCCCTCCGGGAGCCGCCGCGGCGTCCATCGGGTCGCGGACGAACGGGGCCAGCGTGCCGTCGAAGTCGACCCCGAGCAGCACGCGCCGGCGCCCGGCGAACGCGGTCACCGCCTGGTGCACCTCCGGCGACAGGGTCATCGGGGGCTCCGCTCGGGCTTCTTCGGCGCCGCGGCCAGCGCGTCAAGGTAGCGGGCAGCCCACCGCTGCACGTCATGGTCGGAGACGCGGCGGCGCAACGCCTTCATCCTCCGGCGCTTCTCCGCGGCCGGTGTCTGGATCGCGGCCATGATCGTCTGCTTGAGTCCCTCGATGTCGTGCGGGTTGCACACGTAGGCCTGCTTGAGCTCGTGCCAGGCGCCGGTGAACTCGCTGAGCACCAGGGCGCCGCCGAGGTCGCTGCGGCAGGTGACGTACTCCTTGGCGACGAGGTTCATGCCGTCGCGCAACGGGGTGACGAGCATGACGTCGGCGGCACGGAACAGCGCCGCCATCTCGGCCCGTGGGTAGGAGTGGTGCAGGTAGTGCACGGCGCTGGCGCCGATGGGGGAGTACTCGCCGTTGATCCGGCCGACGGTGCCCTCGACCTCGGTGCGCAGCCGGCGGTAGGCGTCGACGCGCTCGCGGCTGGGCGTGGCGACCTGCACGAAGACGGTGTCCGGCGGGGCGATCGCGCCGTCCTGCAGCAGCTCCTCGATCGCCTTGAGCCGGTGGCGGATGCCCTTGGTGTAGTCGAGGCGGTCCACCCCGAGCATCAGCGTCGCGGGGTTGCCCAGCGACTCGCGGATCTCCCGGGCGCGGGCCTGCACCTCGGGGGTGCGGGACAGCTCCTCCAGCCCCTTGAAGTCCACCGAGATCGGGATGGCGCTGGCGCGGACGTGCCGCTCCTCCCCGCCCGCACCCACGCCGCCGGGCCGGAAGGTCACCGTGTCGGCCTTGGTGGTCATCCCCAGCAGCCGGCGGCAGGCGCGCAGGAAGTTCTCGGCGTCGGAGGTGCGCTGGAAGCCGAGGAAGTCGGCGCCGAGCAGCCCCTCGACCAGGGCCCGTCGCCACGGCAGCTGGGCGAACAGCTCGACCGGGGGGAACGGGATGTGGTTGAACCAGCCGATCCGCACGTCCGGGCGCAGCTCGCGCACCATGGCCGGGACCAGCTGCAGCTGGTAGTCGTGCACCCACACCGTGGCGCCCGGCGCGGCGACCTCGGCGACCGCCTCGGCGAAGCGCCGGTTGACCGAGCGGTAGCAGTTCCACCAGGCGCGGTGGAACTTCGCCGGGACGATGACGTCGTGGTAGATCGGCCAGAGGGTGTCGTTGCTGAACCCCTCGTAGTACTCCCGGACCTCGTGGGCGGACAGGCCGACCGGCTGCAGGAACATGCCGTCCTCGTGGAACGGCTCCGGCGGGTCCCCGGGCTCGCCGGCCCAGCCCACCCAGGCGCCGTCCCGCCCGCGCATCACCGACTCCATGGCGGTGACCAGGCCGCCGGGGCTGGTGCGCCAGCTCACCGTCCCGTCGGGGTCCACGACCCGGTCCACGGGCAACCGGTTCGCGGCGATCACCAGGTCGAACGTCTGTGGTCCAGCAGGCACTTCGGCATCAGCTCCCCGACTTGAGTTCCGGTCCCACCCTACGTGCCCGCTGTGACCGGCCGACATCCTCTGGCGGGAGGGCAGGCGCAGCACTACCGTCGTCTCATGCGCATCTCCGACGTCATCCGTCGCAAGGGCGACCTGGTCGTCACCATCCGTCCCGATGACTCGGTCGAGCATCTCCTGGCGGTCCTGGAGGAGCGCGGGATCGGAGCGCTCGTGGTCAGCGAGGACGGCCAGACCGTGGCCGGCATCGTCAGCGAGCGCGACGTCGTGCGCCACCTGCACCGCTCCGGCGCCGGGGTCCTCACCGGCCCGGTGTCGGCGATCATGACCGCCGACGTGCACACCGCCAGCCCCGACGACGCCCTCGACGAGCTGGCCCGGCAGATGACCGAGCGGCGCGTGCGGCACGTGCCGGTCGTCGTCGACGGCAGGCTGCGCGCCATCGTCAGCATCGGCGACGTGGTCAAGCAGCGGATCGACGAGCTGCAGACCGAGCGCGACCAGCTGGTGGGCTACATCCAGCAGTAGCCGGTCGGCCGGCCCGACGCGGGGCCCCACCTCCCTTGCGCAGCGGGTTGCTCGGCTTACCGTAGGGACCATGACTGCCGGGGCACGCCAGGACGAGGCGGTGGACGGCGTGCCCGAGCAGATGCTGGGCCCCTACCGCCTCCTCGAGCAGCTCGGCGAGGGCGGCATGGGCGTCGTCCACCTTGCCCTGGCCCCCAACGGGCGGGCCGTGGCGATCAAGGTGCTGCGACCGCACATCGCCCACGACGCCGACGCGCGCGCCCGTCTGGCCCGTGAGGTGGCCACCCTCTCGCGGGTGCAGGACCCTGCCGTGGCGGCGGTGCTGGACGCCGACACCGAGGGCGACCGGCCCTACGTCGTCACCCGCTACGTGCCGGGCCCGCCGCTGGACCGGGTGGTCGCCGACCACGGCCCGCTCACCGGCGAGGCGCTGCTCCAGCTAGGGCGCGGCCTGCACCGGGCGCTGACCGCAATCCATGCGGCGGGCGTGATCCATCGGGACCTCAAGCCCGCCAACGTCCTCCTCCTGCACGGCGACCCGGTCGTCATCGACTTCGGTATCGCGCACGTCGCGGACGACGTGCGGCTCACCATGACGGGCCTGGTCATGGGCACCCCCGGCTACCTCTCGCCCGAGGTGCTCGAGGGGGCGCCGGTCACCGAGGCGACCGACTGGTGGGGCTGGGCGGCGACGCTCGCTTTCGCCGCGTCCGGGGTGCCGCCGTTCGGGCGGGGCCACATGGACGCGGTGCTGGACCGGGTGCGCCACGGACGGGCCGACCTGACCGGGGTGGACCCCCGGCTGCAGCCGCTGCTGCGGGCGGCCCTGTCGCCCGACGCGGCCCGGCGGCCGCAGGCCCAGGAGCTCATCGACGCCCTCGAGCGCTACGCCGCGGGCGAGGAGGCCACGGTCAACCTGCCGGTCCTGGACCCGACGACGGTCGTGTCCTCCTCGACGACCCAGCAGTTCCCCACGGCCGTGGCACCGGCAGCGCAGCGCCCGGACTGGGGGCCGCTCGCGCTGCCGCCGGACCCGGACGAGGACTGGTCGCAAGGCCCCGGGGAGGCGTGGCCCGGCGACGAGGCCGAGTCCGACTGGGAGGCCGCCCGGGAGATGTCACCCGGCGAGCCGGACCCCCGGATCGGTCGCCCGTCCCGGGCCGGCACCCTGGCCGCGATGCTCGCCGCCACCGTGGCGGTTGCGGCGGTGTGGCCGCTGGTCGCCGTGGTGCTCGCCGTCGTGTGGTCGCTGCTGGCCCGGTTCGCGGACCGCTCGGTCACCTCGCTGGTGATGCGCCGGCACGCCGCCGGGCGCCGGCGCAGCGACATGCCGGTCGCGGTGATCTCCAGCCCGTGGCACGTGCTCCGCGCTGCCGTGGCCACGGTCGTCTCGCTGCTGCTGCCCCTGGTGGTGGCCGTCGCGACCACGTTCTCCGCGGCCCTGGCGCTGACCTCCCTGACCGGCGGCCAGCCCCGCCCCGACTCCTCCGCGCCCATCGCGATCGGCGCCCTCGTGGGGCTGCTCGTGGTGTGGTGGGGCCCGGCCTCGCCTGCGTTGCGCCGAGGGTCGCGCAGCCTGGTGCGGGGGGTGGCCCGCCCCGGCACCGCCACCCGGGTGGTGGTCACGCTGCTCCTGCTCGCGGCGGCCGGGCTCGGGGTGTGGGCGTGGACCCGTCACGGCCAGGTCTCGTGGTGGCCGACGAACGGGACCCGGGCGCCGCTGCCGTCGTTCCTGCAGCGGTGAGGTGGGCGCGATACCGGTCTGACGCGGCGGGCTAGCGTTTGCCCATGACCGACCCGGATCGCGCCACATCCCGACCGGATCCCACCGCACCGCGGCCCGACCCGAACGCCCCGCAACCCGGGGTGACCCAGCACCGTGGACGGCCACGCATCTGGCGCGGGGAGGAGCTCACCGAGCCGATGCCGCTGTCCGCGTCGCTGCGCCGCACGCCGTACCGCAACCCGCGCCGGATGGAGGCCCCTGCCGAGGAGCAGACGGTGCGCACCGCGCTGGAGCTGGCGGTGCGCGCCGGCGAGCTGATGCTGCGCTGCGGCGGCAGCGCCCGCGACGTGGAGTCGAGCGTCGTGGCCGTCGCGACCTCCGCGGGCCTGGAGCGGCTCGAGGTCGACATCACCAACCAGAGCCTGCTGGTGCAGTGCGTCTCGCCCTCGGGTCAGCTGCACACCCTGCTCCGCGTGGTCCGCTCGACCAGCCGCGACTTCGCCCGGCTGGCGGCCCTGCACGAGTTCGTCGAGGCCCTCGTCGCCGGCCGCATCGACCTGCACCAGGCCACTGCGCGGCTGCGCCAGATCCGCCGGCACCCACGGTTCTGGCCGCGGTGGGCGATCACCTTCTCCTACGGCGTGCTGGCCGGGTCGGTCGCGCTGAAGCTGGGCGCCAGCGTCCCGGCGGTTGCTCTGGCCCTGCTGTCGGCGATGCTCGTGGACCGGGTGGGGCGGGTCCTCGCCTCCCGCGGGCTGCCGTCGTTCTACCTGTCGGCCGTCGGTGGGGCGATCGCCACAGCCGTCGCGTGGGGCGCGTTCGTGCTTGGCCGCAGCGGTGCGCTGGACCTGACCCGGGCGGACAGCGCGTACATCGTGGCCGGCGGCATCGTCGTGCTGCTGCCCGGCCGGGCCATGGTGTCCTCGGTCGAGGACGCGATCACCGGCTACCCCGTGACCGGCGCCGGACGGCTGTTCACCGTCGGGCTGACCGCCGCCGGCATCATCACCGGTGTCGCGGCGGCGCTGTCGGTCACCGTGCGCCTGGACCAGGCCTTCGGGTTGGGGGCTTCGCTGCCGAAGATCTCCGTCGAGGGTGCGGAGGTCGCGCTGCCCGTCCTCGTCGTCGCCGGTGCGGTCGGTGCCGTGGCCTCGGCGATCGCGCAACGGACCAGGCGAAAGCTGCTGGTGCCAACCGCAGTGCTCGGTGGCCTCGGCACGCTCGTCACCGGGGTGGTGCACCAGACGTTCGGGTTGGGACAGCTGACCGGGCTCACCATCGCGTGCGTGCTCGTCGGCTTTGGAGGTCGCCTGGTGGCGCTGCGGATGGGGGCGCCCGGCCTCGTGCTGGTGGTGCCCGCCGTCGGCCCGCTGCTGCCCGGTCTGACCATCTTCCGAGGCATGTCGATGCTCGTGTCCGGCTCGGTCATCGGACAGGGCGCCGCCTCGACGGCAGCCGGCCTGACGATCCTGCTCGGGGCCGGCGCGGCAGCCCTGGCCATCGCGACCGGCGTCGTCCTCGGGGACCTGATGGCCTCGCCCTTCGACCGGCAGATCGTGCGCCAGCGTCGGGCCCGGATGCGCTGAGGTGACCCGAGCCGGAACCGGACATTCACGGCATACCGGTCCTGCGTTGTCTATGGGTTGACGATCTGCTGGGAAAAGTTCGGTGAAACCGGCCCGGCGCGATGCCGTTCCGTTATAGGAATGGGGACGTTCGCCACAACTGCATACCGACCACACGCATGCGTGCCCGCAGCGCCAAACCTCGTCCGGCGGGCACTTCACCGGGGTGACCCGGGCCAGGACGAGGGTGGGGGACCCACGATGTTGGCCGGCCTTCGGGTCGGCCTTGGGGTGAAGCCGGCACCGCCGGCCGGGCACGCCTGACACGCCCGAACCCGACAGCTGACCTCTCCGGCGCATCGTCAGGAGAGGAACGCCTCGATGCACTACGCCCCCCGGCACGCCCGTCGGTACACCCCGCGGCACGCCGCCCCGCAGGGTGTCAACAAGTCTCGTGTGGCCGGTGTCGCCATCGCCGGAGCCGCCTCCGTCACCACCGGTGTCGCGGTGGCCGGCCCCGCGCAGGCCGCCTCCGTCTGGGACTCCGTGGCCGCGTGTGAGAGCGGCGGCAACTGGGCGATCAACACCGGCAACGGCTACTACGGCGGGCTGCAGTTCACCCAGAGCACCTGGGTCGCCTACGGCGGCGCCCGCTATGCCTCGCGCGCCGACCAGGCCAGCCGCGAGGAGCAGATCACCGTCGCCCAGCGCGTGCTCGCCGGGCAGGGCCCGGGCGCGTGGCCGGTGTGCAGCCGCAAGGCCGGCCTCACCCGCGCCAACGGCGGCACGGGCACGGTCGAGGTGTCCCGGTCGATGACGCGCAGGGCGCTGCCCAAGGCGTCGGTGCCCCAGAAGCACGCCGTCAACCACGCTCGCGTCGCCGTGAGCGGCGCCCTCAGCTCCTCCACCGTCCGGTCGATCCAGCGCTGGGTCGGCACCAGCCAGGACGGTGTCCTCGGCCCGATCACGACGGCCGCCCTGCAGCGCAAGGTCGGTGCCACGCCGGACGGCGTCATCGGCCCCCAGACGGTGCGCGCGCTCCAGCGCCACATCCACGCGCGCCAGGACGGTGCCCGCTCGCTCAACGCGCCCACGGTGCGTGCGCTGCAGAGCTGGCTCAACCGCCACCGCTGATTGCAGGCTCGTCGTCGGCCCCCTGCCTGCGGCTCCTGGTTCCAGCGGCACATCCTGCTCCCCTGTGGCAGGAACACGAAGGCCCGGCGGTCCCCGTCCGGGCCTTCGGCGTGTGCCGGGTTCGGGTCGCTGCAGGGGTGCGCTGTCTCCGCGTGGCGCGGCCGCTCCTTGTGGGGTGGCCGCGCGGGGGTGGCCATCCGGGGCCGGGTGGGCCGGTAGCATTTCGCGAGCCCACCCAGCCTGGTGGGCGCGTCCCGTGCTCCGGCGCGGGTCGGCCGACGTGGCGCAATCGGTAGCGCACCTGTCTTGTAAACAGGTGGTTAGGGGTTCGAGTCCCCTCGTCGGCTCTGTTTTCGCACGTGAGGGGCAGTCTGGTGCCTCGCGCAGGTGGACGTCTCGACCTGCGCAGCACGGCGGCTGGTCAGCCAATGACGGCGCCGAGCCTGCCGCGCGAAAAGTCGGAGGACACCCGGGGTCGCCGACAGCGAGGATGGCGGCATGACGATGCACGCCGGCCAGCTCCACGTCGACGCGCAGACCGTCCGCCGGCTGATCGAGGTCCAGTTCCCTCAGTGGCGCGGACTGCCGGTCACCGAGCTGCGCACGCCCGGGACCGTGAACGCGATCTTCCGTATGGGCGACGACCTGGCCGCCCGCTTCCCGCTGGTCGGTCACGACCCGGCGCAGGCCCGCGCGTCGCTGGTGGCCGAGGCCGAGGCCGCGCGTGAACTGGCCGACGCCGCCACCGTGCCCACCCCGGAGCCGGTGGTGATCGGGGAGCCGGGCGCGGGCTATCCGCTGCCGTGGAGCGTCCAGACCTGGCTGTCCGGCCACGACGCGACCGTCGAGGACCCCGCGGGGTCGAACGCGTTCGCCCATGACCTGGCCGAGCTCATCGCCGGGCTGCGCGCCGACGGCACCCGTGGGCGACGCTTCGGCGGCGTCGGTCGTGGCGGGCGCCTCCCGGACCACGACGAGTGGCTCGAGACATGCTTCCGGCAGAGCGAGGACCTGCTCGACGTACCCCTCCTGCGGCGGATCTGGGCGGAGCTTCGGACGCTGCCCGAGGTCGACGAGCACGTGATGTGCCACGGCGACCTCATCCCGCCCAACGTCCTCGTCGAAGACGGCCGTCTCGTCGGGGTCCTGGACGGCGGCGGCTTCGGCCCGGCGGACCCGGCGCTCGACCTCGTGGCGGCCTGGCACCTCCTCGACGAGACCCAGCGCGGCATCCTCCGCCGTGAGCTCGGATGCGGCGACGTCCAGTGGCAGCGCGGGATGGCTTGGGCGTTTCAGCAGGCGATGGGGCTGGTCTGGTACTACCTCGACTCCAACCCGACGATGAGCCGGTGGGGCAGGCGCACCCTGGACCGCATCGTGGATGCCTGGGACACCCGAGCGAGGGCGATTCCCCTCCTGGGGGCCGACCGAGTTCGGTGAGTGTGAACCCACTCATCCGCCGCGATCCGCTCGGTCCGGGGCGGGGAATTGGTGCCGGCGCACCGACAGCGCGTCCGGGACGTCGAACCACGGCGAGAGGTCGGGTGCGCGGACCAGCCAGCGATCCGCAGTGACCTTCGAGACCTGCCAGGCGGAGAGGTCGTTGGCCTTGTCGAGATGCTCCGTCGTGAGCAGTTGGATGCCGAAGGCGTCCACCACGTAACGGCTCCACAAGTGGCGGTTCATGGGCCATAGGGGTTCGTTGAGTCGGTTCCAGGCCGCGATGTGTCCGAAGGTTGGGTGGATCGCGGCGACGTCCAGCGCGGGGGCAAAGGTGGTCAGCAGCTTGCTCAAGTCCTGGGCAGCGGCTGTCGGCGGCCGGTGGGGTCGACGTCGTTCCACGCGCTCTGACCCCAGGTATCGAGCGTCACTGATCGCCTCAGCCGTGAACCTTCGTCGGCCAGGCACACCAACGGGGTGTGCTGGTCGCGGTCCTGGAGCATTTCCTTGAAGAGCTCGGGTGCGTCTTCGGCGGTCACCGGGACGGTGAAGATCTGGCTCTGGGTTCCGGGGAGTGCGATCCACTCGGCGGCGCGGTCGAGCAGCGCCGTGGTCGCTCGCGCCGGCGCGCCCCAGCGGTAGGCCGGCATGTCCCACTCGTTGAACGGGCCGGTGGAGATGGGAGGGTCCAAACGATGCCCGAGCAAGGCCGTGGGCTGAGGCAGATGGAGTCGAGGGACATCCCGAATCGCGCGGGGCGGCGTGGTGACCACGACCTCATGACCGGCCTCCTCCAGCACCCTCGACAGTGCAGAAACGGCCTTCACCCAGTTGCGGGCGTCGTGCAGGGCTGTGAAGACTCCCCGCTGGTGGGGTAGACGGTCCACGAGTGCTCGGTTGGCCCCTCCACCTGGGCAACTGCGGTCCGGACCGCGGAGGCCGCACCGCGTCGATCCAGGTCGCCCAGCACGACCCACAGGTCGCCCAGCACGATCCACAGGTCGACCGAGGAGCCCTCCCGGCACGCCTGCTGAGCTGCACGAGCGCGAATACGGTCAGTGTCGATCCGAACGGCCATGTATGGATCCTCGCTCTCGCGCTGGACCGCAGGGGGTGGTTTGCCACTTGCCGCACAGGTCGCGTGGGGGTGCGAGCCGCGCGTGAACCTGTGGAGCGACTGTCCGAATCCTGTCAATCCGCCCGAATCCCGCCGTTGAGTGGCTAGCGTGCACCCGTGCCGAGACCCACAACCGCCTTGACCGATGCCGAGCTGCGTCTCGAGCTCGAGCGAAGCTCTCCCGCCTGGCAGGACTGGGTCGCCGCCGTGGCTGAGGCCCGACTCCAGGCGCCCGCGGAGACGGCCGCGCCGCAGATCTCCCCGGAAGCCGGCCGGCACCACGAGGTCCAGCAGGAGCTCTGGCGCCGCGAGGACGAGGGGTTCAGTCCGAACCCCTAGCCCACGACCAGGTGCTCGGCCGAACCCGCTACGCCGGTTGGCCGAGTGTCGGGAGGCCGTCGCGAACTAGCGTCGCGAGCAGCGCTGCTCAGCGCACGACGCACCTGAAGGCGAGGCGACCATGACGACGTTGCTGGTTTTCCATGAAGTTGACGACGTCGACCACTGGCTCCGGTCGACGAAGCGGGAAGAGGTGTTCGGGCCGCTCGGCATGACGGCTCGGACCTTCGTCGACCCGGCGAAGACCAACCGGGTCGGGCTCATCGTGGAGCTCGCGGACGTGGACACGTTCCAGAAGTTCATGCAGACGGATGCGGCGGCCGAGGCCATGAAGTTCGATGGGGTCCGACCCGACACGGTGGTCATGCTCGTGGAGCCTTAGGCCACGGAGCAACGGCGCATCCCGGTCGTGCTGGGTAGCCTGCACCCAGGGGTTCCACGGATGGGGGATGAGTCGTGGGTGGTCGCGTTGCCGCTGTAGCTCTGCTGGTCGCCGTTGCCCTGACCGGGTGCGGCACCTCACCGTCCACCCAGCCGGACACCTCGGACAGGGCTGACTCGTTGTGGTCGGCTCGCAGCCCGTACGTGGGAGACGGCTCAAAGGTGGTCGCACTCGTCAGCCAAGCCGGTTTCGGACCCGCGGGCAGCTACACCGTGGAGCTGCAGACCGACCGCGCTCCGTATGGCGTCACCGTGCGGCTGCACCACCTCGACAAGCCGTTCCGCAGCACCGACTTCAGTGCACCGGCAACCGTCCTGCTCGGGCTGGTGACCAACCTTGACCGCGTGACCGTCGCGGCGGGCGGGCAGACCTACGCGCTGACCGCCGCCGGCGCGACCACGAGCCTGGGCTACGACGTGAAGTCGCTGGGCCAGCACAGGGACAAGCTCGTCGCCTACGTGCGTGGTCAGCAGGACTGACCTACACCCTCAGGACTGTGGGCCCTGCCAGGACCAGCGCGGGATCCGCAGCCCGTCGGGCACGTCGTCCGCCGAGCGGTGGTAGCCGGACATGGTCGTGGTCGTCGCCCAGGCGAAGTAGTCGTGCAGCACGGTCCGGACCGGATCGCCGTCGGTCAGGCCGACGTCGGTCATCGCCTGGTCGAAGCAGGCGATCGCCCGCGCGTCCATCTCCGGGTGAGGCCCGTTGCCGCTGTGCATCCGCACCACCGAGGTCTCGTCGCCAAAACTGCGGGAGTATGCCGGCGGGCCGCCGAGCGCCCCGGCCCAGTAGGCGGCGAGCCGCGCGCTGTGGTGGGGGTGGAAGCCGTGGCTGAACGCGTGGCTGACCACCTCGTCCTCGATGACGCGCGCGTGCCAGGCCTCGGCCAGACGGAGCAGGCCCTCGTCGCCACCCGCCGCCTCGTACACGCTCCCCATCTCGCAAGGATGGCGGCTGACGGCGCCATGCGACAGCTCCGGCGACCCGCCGCGGAGCCACGGCAGGACCGACTTCCAAGATCTCGTCAAGGAGTGGGGTGGGGAGGCAGTCCACGCGCATGCTGGGCGTATGCCGGGGAAGGCGCACCTGCGCTTGGGCGACCTGATTCACGCCGCCCTTGCCTGCGACGTGTGCGCGGTCCGGCGCCTCCTCGACGAGGGGCTCGACCCCGACCTCGCCAACGCCCAGGGGTTCACGGCGCTGCACTTTGCGGCCCAGGCGCGCTGCCCGGCGGTGATCTCCCTGCTCCTGCACGCAGGAGCGCACGTGGACTCTCGGGACGACTGGGGCAACACGCCGCTGTCGAGGGCGGTCTTCTATGCCCGCGGGGAGAGCGCGGCGGTCGCGGTGCTTCTGGCTGCGGGCGCTGACCCGGACGCGCCCAACCACGTGGGGGTGACGCCCCGGGAGCTGGCCGAGCGCCTCGGCGCCACCAGCCTCGTGGCACTCTTCACCGACGGGACCGCGCGCTGAGCCACGCCTGCGCCCGGCGCGCGGAGGCGCGGGACAGCCACGCGTCCTGGACCAGTTCGATCAGCTCCTCCCGTGTCAGCTCGCCGATCCGGCTGGCGCGCAGCAGCACCGAGGGATGCCCGTCGAAGTGGGCGGTGGTGAAGAACGGCGACGCCGGGTCCTGCACCAGGGACTGCTTGTCGGCCTCGTCGGCCACCCAGAACACGACCACGTCGTCGTAGCGCTCCCCGGTTGCCGGGTCGACCGCGTCGGGCCGCGGGGTGCGGAAGAAGACGAACGACTTGCCGCCCACCTGGTACATCGGGTTGCCGGCGTTGCCGTGGTCCGCCGTCACATGGGGCATCGCCAGGGCAAGGTCGTGCACGTCCTCGACCCGCGCCCGCCGGCTCCTGCCCACCACGTCAGCAGCGTAGGGCGGAACGTCTTGGCCCGGAGCCACAAGAAGCCGCACAGCGGGCCGGTTCCTCGGGCAGCATGGCCCCATGACCGAGGTCCGGGGGGACGCGCAGGCGGTGCCGACGGCACCACACCGCAGGCTCTGGTGGCTCATTGCTGCCGCTGCTGTGCTGGCCATGGCCGTCCCCTGGGTCGCGGCCGCGTCCCGGGGTGGCCACGCCGGTGGCGATCCGGGTGGTGTGCGCCTGGCCGCCCTGAGGCAGGTGTCGGTCGCCCTGCCTGCCGGGGCTGTCGTCCAGCAGCACACTGACGCATCCCCGTCACGGACCTCCTGCGACGGCCGCCCCGGCACCGAGGGGTGGAGCGATATCCTCGCCGACTGGCAGTTCACGTCGACGCAGACCAGGGGCCAGGTCCGCGCGCACGCAGCCGCGCGGATGGCTGCGCTGCACTGGAGTGCCGCAGCTGCCTCGTCCACGCCGCTGGGGCCGGTGCTGGAGTGGACCAGGGTCATCCAGCCCGGGGT
>NZ_JBTCWL010000016.1:0-57525 GCF_054325275.1 Oryzihumus sp. | reverse complement strand
GCCCCGAGGAGGAGGGGCTCCGGCCCGAGCAGGAGACCGGCCGGCACCGGACCCTCCCCTGAAGGCCGTCGATCCTCACGCGAGGTGGCGCCGGGCGGGCCTCCCCCGCACCGGCGCCCCCCGCCGGTACCGTGACGGCGTGACCGACGCCGCCACCTCCCCCGCCCGGACGTCCGGGCAGCAGTGCCAGCCGACCCTGGGCGGGCTCGCGCCCTGCGACAACTGCGGGGCGCCCATGCGCTGGGAGACCTCGCACCAGCGGTGTGACACCTGCGGGCACATCGTCCCGTGCTGCGAGGGCGCACCGCTGCGCTGAATCCGGTTGCCCCCGGCGACATGCGCGCAAAGCCCCCGCGTGATGCCTCTGGGGCATAGCGTGACCGCGTGCCGGAGAGCCCACGTCCCCCCGCGGAGAGCCCCGTCGCGTTCGTCCTCGGCGGCGGCGGCGTCCTCGGTGCCGCCCAGGCGGGCAGCCTGCTCGCCCTGCTCGAGCACGGCATCACCCCCGACCTCGTCGTCGGCACCAGCGTCGGGGCCCTCAATGGCGCGTTCCTCAGCGCCGACCCGACCGTCGAGGGCATCAGTCGCCTGATCGAGGTCTGGCAGGGCATCACCAGCAGCGACGTCCTCGGCGGCTCGATGCTGCACCGGGTGGCGACACTGGCCCGGCACGGCACCCACCTGCACTCCAACGCCCCGCTGCGGGCGATGGTGGAACGGCACCTGCCCGGAGCACGCATCGAGGAGCTGGCGGTGCCGTTCCAGTGCGTCGCGGCATGCATCGAGACAGCGGAGGCGCACTGGTTCGACCACGGTCCCCTCGCCGACGCGGTCCTCGCCTCGTCCGCGGTCCCCGGGCTGCTCCCGCCGGTGCGGGTGGACGACCGGCACTTCATCGACGGCGGCATCGTGCAGAGCGTGCCCGTCGCCCGCGCGGTGACCCTGGGCGCCCGCACGGTCTACGTCCTGCACGTCGGCCGGATCGAACGCCCACTCAAGGCGCCCCGCCGCCCGTGGGAGGTCGGCCTCGTCGCCTTCGAGGTCGCGCGCCGCCACCAGTTCGTCTCGACCATGGCCTCACTTCCAGCAGGCGTGCGGGTGCATGTGCTGCCCAGCGGCGACGACCGCGCACCGCTGGTCTCGGTGCGTTATCGCAGCACCTCGGGGGTCGCCGCGCGCATCGCCAGGGCGCGCGAGGCGGCCGCCGGCTACCTGCGGACCGCAGCGGTCCGGGAGGGCTGACGCATGCCGCCACGCTGGCTCCGCCGGGCGCTGCTGCCGCTGACGACTCTCCTCGTCGTCGCAGTCCTGGCCCTCCTGGTCCTGGTCGCCGGGGTCGCCGCTGCGCTACGGCCACTGACCCCACGCCGCCGGGTGCTGCGAGCGGCCCGGTTCGGCACGGCATACCTCGTGGTCGACCTGCGAATCCTGTTCTCCTGCCTGCGGTTGTGGCTGCGCGCGCCGATCGCGGCGCGACGCGAGCCGACCACCTGGGCGGACGCTCACTGGGCACTGCTCGAGTCGGCGCTGCGGGACGCGCTGTGGGCCGGCGAGCGGCACTTCGGCTTCCGGGTCGTGCTCGACGAGCCCCCGCGGCAGGACGTCGCCGCCGTGCCGGTCGACGAACCCCTGCTGGTGCTGGCGCGGCATGCCGGCCCCGGGGACTCCTTCGCCATCGCGCACCTGCTGATGACGGAGTACCACCGGCGCCCGCGCATCGTGCTGAAGGACAAGCTGCAGCTGGACCCCGCGCTGGACGTGCTGCTCAACCGCCTCTCGTGTTGCTTCATCCCCTCACGCAGCGGCGCCGGGGACGACCTCCCGGCACGTCTGGGCCGACTCGCTGCGGACCTCACCGGACGCGAAGCGCTCCTGATCTTCCCCGAGGGCGGCAACTGGACCCCGCGCCGACGTCGCCGCGCGATCCGACGCCTGCGCCGGCGCGGCCACTTCGCCGAGGCAGCCCGTGCCCGGCGGATGGAGCACGTCATGCCACCCCGCCCGGCAGGGGTGCTGGCCTGCCTCGAGGCCCGCCCGGACCTGGACGTCGTCGTCGCCGCGCACGCGGGCCTGGACCGGCTGGTCAGCCCCTCGCAGGTATGGCGCGCGCTCCCCCTCGTCGTGCCCATGCGGTTGCGGTGGTGGCACGTCCCGACCGCGGACGTCCCGCGGGACGGGGACGCCCGGACCCAGTGGCTCATCGACCAGTGGGCCGAGGTGGACGCCTGGGTCGCGGCGCGACCCGACGGGAGTGTCGCCGACCCCTCCACGGGCACCGGCCTGCCCACGGTCGGGAGCACCGGCCAGGGGGACGTTGCCGGCGAGCTCGTCTGAGGCGCATCCTGCTCAGGGTGGCGCGATCGGGCCGACGGCACGGTCCTGACCCGTGCGCCAGTGCGCCGGCGCGGCCCCGAAGGCGCGTTTGAAGGCCCGGCTGAACGCCTCCTCGGACCGGTAGCCCACCCGACCGGCGACCTCGGCGACCCCCAGCCCTGTCGTGCGGAGCAGGCCCGAGGCCAGGTTCAGCCGCCACTGGGTGAGGTACCTGATCGGCGGGCGGCCCAGCAGCTGCTGGAAGCGGTCGAGCAGGACCGTCCGCGACACCGCCACGGAGCGGGACAGCTCACCCACGGACCAGTCGCGGGCCGGGTCCGTGTGGAGCAGCGACAGCGCCCGGCCCACGACCGGGTCGCGCAGGGCGGCCAGCCAGCCGGTCAGCTCCGCCTGCCGCTGCTCGTGCAGGTACAGCCGCAGCACCTCGGAGAAGAGCAGCTCCGGCAGCCGACGATCCGCGCCGGAGCCGCCCCCCGACGGCTGCGCCGAGGCCAGCGCGAAGTCGATGCTCGCGCGCACCCAGTCCGCGGCCGGTCCCGGCGGGGGGTGGACGACGAAGAGGGACGGGAGGGCGCGTAGCACCGGGTCGAACAGGACGGCGTCCCCGCGCAGGTAGCCGCAGACGACCTGGGTGCGCTCCCCGGTGCCGCCGTGCTCGATCCGGGGGAACTCGGTCCACGGGACAGGCGGCAGCAGCGTGGTGATCGGCACCGGGTCGGCGGCCTCCCGGGAGCCCCAGGCGTTCCTGTCGCCGTAGGGCATCACCACGACGTCCCCGGCCGAGACCTCGCGCGGCGCCCCGTCCCCGACCGAGATCCAGCAGCTGCCCTCGGCGATGACGTGGAACATCACCAGGCTCCCGGGCCCGGGCGGCAGCGCCCCGGTCAGCTCGGCTGCGGGCGGGGAGGTGTAGGCCCACGGAGCCCGGAAGTCGGAGCGGAAGAAGATCGCGCCGTTGAGCCGGACGAGGTCGAGCACCTGACGCACGACGTCGAACGGGTCGACCGCGGCGGCTGCCGGCGACAGATCCGGACTCCCGGTCACGGGCGGCGGCGTCCGGGTCATGGGCCTGGCCATCCCATCTCCCGATAGTAGGAGACAGGCCGCCACCACGGCGGACCGCGGCGGGTCACTCCCCACCGCCGAGCTCCACGAGAAGGAACCACCGCATGGCACTGTTTCTGGACATCCACTCCATCGAGGGCGTCACGGCCGAGGCTGCCGCCCAGGCCCATGCGGCCGACCTGCGCACGCAGGACCGGTACGGCGTGAGCTACCAGCGATACTGGGTCGACGAGGACAAGGGCCAGGTCTTCTGCCTGGTCGAGGCCCCGAGCGCCGACGCCGCCCGCGCCGTGCACCACGAGGCGCACGGCCTGGTCGCCGAGGCGATCCACCCGGTCGTCGAGGGCGCCTGACCCGGTGGTCCCCCACCGGACGGCCGGGCACGGACCGCCTGCCCAGCCTTCGACACGACGACGGCCCGGACCTCATGGTCCGGGCCGTCGCCGTCCGCGGTATGCCGTGTGGCTGCGCGGCCTACTGCCGCGCCGACAGCGCGTCCGTCAGCAGCGTGACGAGCGCCTCGAGCTGCACGTCGGCCGAGGACGAGACCTCCTCGTCCGAGCCGTCGAGCGCCCGGGCGGCGAGGCCGGCCTTGCTGTCGATGAGCTGGGCGATCCGGGGGTCGATGGTCTGCGCGGCGATGATCCGCCAGGCCGTGACCGGGTCGCCCTGCCCGATGCGGTGCACCCGGTCGATCGCCTGCGTCTGCTCCGCCGCGGTCCAGGACAGCTCGGCGAGCACGACGTTGGAGGCCACCTGCAGGTTGAGGCCCACCCCCGCCGCGGTCAGCGAGCAGACCACGACGGCGACGTCCGGGTCCTGCACGAACGCGTCGATGTTGGCCTGCCGCGCCTTGGCGGACTGCTCGCCACGGATCGAGGCGTAGCGCAGACCCCGCTTGGCAAAGGTCTCCTCGGCGGCGTCCATGACGTCGATGTGCTTGGCGAAGAAGACGACCTTGCCGACGCTGCGGGCCAGTTGCGCGGCGTAGTCGGCCGCCAGCCCGGCCTTGGCCTGGCCGATGCGGCGCATGACGCCGAAGACGTTCTCCCCGGTCTTGGCCGAGCCGGACTCCTCGCGCTCCCAGGCCGCGACCCGGCGTACGAGGTCGTGGTCGATGCCCTCGACGACGGCACCGGAGGTGCGGGCGGCGAGGGCGCTGTCGTAGCGCGCCACCAGGCGGCGGGCGAGCTCCTGCTCGGCGGCGCGGATCGAGCGGCCGGCCTCGTCGTCGAGCTCGACCGGCAGGTCGGCGATGCGGCGCGCCGGGATGTCGGCAGCCACGTCGACCTTGCGCCGGCGGACGATGCCGAGGTCGATCACGCTGGCCCGGGCTGCGGGGTAGAACGCGGGGTCGGCCGGCGACCAGCCGTTCTCCTCCAGCGCGGCCATGAGCCGGGGCCGGGGCTTCTTGTCGTCGATCCAGCCGAGGAACTGCCAGATCGCCTTGAAGTCCTCGATGTCGTTGATCAGCGGGGTGCCGGTCAGGGCCATGAGCAGGGGGTTCAGCGCGCGGGCGCGGATGCGCTCGGAGAGCTGGAGCACGTGCTGCGAGCGCTGTGAGGTCTTGTTCTTGATGAAGTGTGCCTCGTCGACCACCATGCCGCGGAAGCCGAGGTCACCCAGCCAGCCGACGTGCCGGTCGAGGACCTCGTAGTTGACCACGACGATGTCGGCAAAGCCGTCGATGGTCTCGCCGTCACCGTGGATCACCGTGGCGGGGTGGCCCGGGGTCCACATCTCGGCCTCGCGGGCCCAGTTGGCCTTGACGACGTTGGGCACGACGACGAGCAGCGGGAAGGCGTCCGCGGCCTGCGCCGCGAGCAGCGCCTGGGCGGTCTTGCCCAGACCGGGCTCGTCGGCCAGCAGGAAGGTCCGGTGGCCCGCCGCGGCGGCCGCGACCAGCTCCGCCTGGTGGTGCATGAGCTCCAGGCCGTGCGGCGCCTTCAGGGAGGTCGGCGCCGGCAGGTCCATGCACGAGGAGTCCCCGCCCTCCTCGAAGGAGCGGAACAGCGGGCCCAGCAGCTCCCAGGTGGAGAGGCGACCGGTCACCCGCTGGTGCTGGACCGCGGCGGCGGAGAAGTCCGGAGCGAGGAAGGGGTTGGCCAGCTGGCGGGAGATGACCGACTGCGGCACCACCTGCCGCTTGGCCGGGGACGCGGCGGTCTCGACCTCGGCGGCCGGGGGCTCCTCGGCGGCCGGCTCGATGCCGGCGTCCAGCAGCATCTCCCGGCGCAGCGACGTGGCCGCGTCGGAGATGACCGCGTCCTCGGCCAGCAGGGACAGCAGCGAGGTGTCCCGCGCGGCGGTCTTGGCCAGGATCGTGGCGATGCCGTCGAGGCGCTTGAGCTGCTCGGTGCGCTGGGACTCGCTGATCGACGCGTCGCCCTTGAGCCGGGCCCGCTCCTCGCGGACGAGCAGCGCGACGACCTGGAACTTCGTCCGGGCCGACGGGCCGACCCGACCGCGCTGGGCCCGGGCCTCGACCTCGCGGACCGCGCGGGCCAGCACCGGGATCAGGCCGGCCTCGCCGAGGTCGCGGGCACGCCGCTGCCGCTGGTTGCGCGGGGCCGTCCGGGTGGCACCGGACTGGTGACGGGCTGGTCGAGCCAAGTAACTGCTCTCCTCTGAGATGGCGACGGCAAGGGCGAGGCGGCGGCGCGGCCACCCCTGGACACGGCAGCTCACCGGCCGGGGACGACGGCCGATCGGGCCGGAGGCCTGAGCGGCCCCGCGACGCGGCTCGGCTCCTGGATCTGCGAGAGATCGACGTGCCCGCCCCAGACGGCCCGCCCACGGTGTGGAACCTCCCACCGGCCAGCGACCGCCAACTGCCGAGCTGTGGTCGTCCAGGAGGTGGTGCGGCACCGAGACCGGTACCGCTCCGATGATAACGCCCGCCACCGGGCCGCCGCGACGGCGGCACTCCGGTGGCGGGCGCGGGGTCCGTCAGGAGAGGAAGCGCTCGAGCGAACGGCGGATCCCTGCCGCGTCCAGCCCGTGGGCGGCCTGGTGCTCGGCCGGCGTCCCGTAGCGGCGCAGCTCGGTGCGCCCGACGCCGAGCGCGAGCACCCGGTGGGGCAGGTCCGTCAGCGCCTCCGACACCACCCGGGTCGACGTGCCGGCGAGGTACGGCTCCACCAGCACGACATCCGGGGTGCCCAGCGAGCGGCGCAGCCCGGCGCGGTCGAACGGACGCACGGTGCTGGCGTACAACACGCACACGTCCAGACCGGCCGTGGCCTCCAGCACGGGGTCGAGCATCGGCCCGACCGCGACGACGGTCGCGCGCGACCCCTGGCGGATCGGGTGGAGCTGCCCGGGGCGCACCGGGTAGGCCCGGGAGTTCTGCGCCGCCGTGACCCGGATGTAGTCGCGCCCCGACCCGGCCACCGCCTGCCGCAGCGCGTCGGCGACCTCGTCGGCGTGCCCGGGCACGTGGATCCTCCAGTCCGGAAGGGTGTCCATCAGGGCGACGTCGCCGGGCGCCTGGTGGGTGCGCCCGCCGGCGGAGTTATCGTAGGAACCGCCCGAGGACACGAGCACCCCGCCGAGGTCCTGGTGGTTGAAGCCCAGCTTGACCTGCTCGAAGGCGCGCTCCACCAGGAACGACGCGAACGTGTGGGCGATCGGGCGCAGGCCCGCGAGCGCCATACCGGCCGCAGCGCTGACGAGGAGCTGCTCGCGGATCCCGACGTTGACGATGCGGTCGGGCAGACGTTGCTCGGCCTCGGCGAAGTACTGCCCGGAGATCTCGGCGTAGAGCAGGGCCGTGTCCGCGCGGGACTCGACCAGCTCCACGGCGGTGCGGGCGAAGGTGACCCGGGTGTCGCTCATGCCCACTTCTCCTCGACCTCGGCGATGACGACGGACGGGCCGCCGGCGCCCCGGGTGAGCAGGGCCTGTTCGATCCGGTCGTGGTCGCGGCCGTCGACCACCGTGGTCTCCCACCCCTCCACGCGGAACCGCCGGGACAGGTGCCCCAGCGCGCGGTACGACGCCGAGGCGTTGTCGACCACGATGAGCGTGAGGTTGGTGAGCCCGCGCGCGACGGCGAGCTCGATCGCCTCCTGGTTGCTGCCCTCGTCGAGCTCGGCGTCGCCGACCAGCACGTAGACGTGGGCGTCGCGGCCCTGCGCCCGCAGGCCGAGGGCGACGCCCACGGCGATCGGCAGGCCGTGCCCCAGCGAGCCGCTGGACAGCTCGACGCCGGGGACGAGGACCCGGTCGGGGTGGTGCCCCAAGGCCGAGTCGAACGTGCCCCAGCCGGGCAGCCAGGACTCGGGGAAGAAGCCCCTGGCCGCCAGCGTGGCGTAGTACGCCATCGGACCGTGCCCCTTGGACAGGAGGAACCGGTCGCGGTCGGGGTCGTCGGGGCGTGCGGGGTCGACGTGCAGGATGCGTTCGTAGAGCACCCAGACGACGTCAAGGGTGGAGGTCGCGGCGTTGCTGTGCTTCTCGTCCCCCGTCATGAGGTGCATGAGCCGGGGGAGGTCGGCATACCCGAGGTCCGGGTCGGTCGCGGTCGTGGTCGTGGTCATGCAGGGAGCATCTGATGTGAAGTTGACTTGACGTCAACGCGCGCCCCTAGGAGGTCGCCGGGGCGCACCGGTCAGCGGCCGAGGAGTCACCCGGGGCAGCGAGGGCCAGCACCGGCGCGATGTCGAACCGGCGGGGGCCTCCCCGGACGCTGGAGTAGGTGATGGAGAGTCCCCCGGCGCACGCGGTGTCAGCCGGCCCGGCGGGCCGGCGCACCTGCACCACCAGCTCGGTGGGGTCGGCGGCACCGCAGCGGGTGGCCACGGCATGCCGGTCCGGGTCCGAATCCGTTGGACCTCAGGCCGCCGGGCCCCGCGCCGAAGAAGGCCGGATGGCTGCGGCTGCGTGTCGCGGTGGCGAAGCCGGTCACCCTGAAGCCGTTGACCGGTCGGATGGGGCGCACCGCGAGGATCCGGATGGGGGCGTCCCCGTCGACGCAGAGGTTGACCCCGCCGAACAGGTAGTCCGTTTCCGCCCTCGTGGCGTCCAGGGCGGCCCCGAAGCTGATGGTGTCGGTCCCCCCGGCACCGAGCAGCGTGGGCCCGTGGGTGGCAGCGCGTATGCCGAGGACCGCGGCCGCGATGCCGACCACGGCAACCCCGACCAGCAGCCCGCGGTGGCGCGGCCCGGCGCCGGGCGGGCTCGGCTCAGGGCCCATGCGGCTCGACCTCCCGCACCTGGCCGACGACGCCGGTCGATCCGGCGAGCAGCAGCGCTGCGGCGGGCATGACATACACGCCCACGAAGATGGTGACGAACTCCGCGCCGGCCAGCAGGAACAGCGTCACGCTCGCGACGACCGCTGCCCCCGCCAGCCTTCGGCTGCGCCGCCGCCGGGCCAGCAGCACCAGCGCGGTCGCCGCCATGGCGAGGACCAGCGCGACCATGAACGCCGCGATCGGCAGGGCCGGCAAGCTGGCGTGGTCGCCCAGCCCGGCCGCGGCGGCCGCGGACAGGGTGATGCGGGGCTGGACCCCGGGGACCCCGGAGTCGAGGGTGTAGAACGGCACGGTCCAGATCGCGGCGACCAGCGCCGCGGCCCAGAGGGTGCCGGCCACGCACATCGCGAGCGGGGTGCGGCTCATCGGCCCACCCCCGCAGCGCGTCCCCCGGGCGCCCCCACACCGGTCATGGACAGGACTGTGCCAGAGGTATGCCGCGTGGCGTCGGACCTTCCGCCCCACTCCCCCACCGCCGTACCGTGAAACCGGCGCACGGCGCGAGGTCGCTGCCCGTGTGAGACGAGAGGGTGCGTGCCGTGGAGGACGGACCGCGGGTCGCGAGCCCGGATGACGCCACCACGGTGACCGGGCTGGTGGTCGGCGCGTTCTTCGACGACCCGACCTGGTCGTGGGCCTTCCCGGACCCGGGCGCCCGCCGGGGGCAGCATCGGGCGTTCTGGGGCCTGTTCGTCGAAGGAGCCCTGCGTCATGACTGGGTGTGGCTCGCCGCGGGCGACGTCGCGACGAGCATCTGGATCCCGCCGGGGCGCAGCGACATGTCCGAGGAGCAGGAGGCGAGGATGGAGGCGCTCCTGCCCGACCTGCTCGGCCCCGGCTCCGCGCGGGTGTCGGAGGCACTCGAGCTGTTCGAGGCTGCGCACCCACGCGACGAGCCGCACTACTACCTCAGCCTGCTCGCGACCGACCCGGCGCAGCGCGGTCACGGCTATGGCCTGGCCCTGCTCGCCGACAACCTCCGTCTCATCGACGCCGAGGGCGCCGGCGCCTACCTCGAGGCGAGCAACCCGGCGAACGTGGCCCTGTACGAGCGGTACGGATTCGCACAGGTGGGCGCGTTCGACCTCCCCGACGGCGGCCCGACCGTCCACACCATGTGGCGTTCACCCCGCAACGCTCGGTGACCCGGCCGCAGTCAGGGCGTCGTTCCGCGCGTCCGGACGAAGCCGGAGGGAGGCGTCCTCGGTATCGGTCGCTGGATCAGGACCACGGCCCGGGTGTCGTTGAGGACAGCCACCCCGAAGTGGTCCCCCGGGTGAGGATCCCCCACCCGGGACGTTCCGGGTGCGCCCGGGTGACGGGCCCTGGGGCGGCTTCTGACCGCCAGTCAGGCTCCGGTCCTGCTCGTGCGTCGCGGCAGCAGGGCCAGCCGGCAGGCGCCCGGCTCGGGGAAGGGGCGCAGCGCTGCGCCCGCGGCGTCGGCGCCGAGCTCCCGGCGGCGCGCCCCTCCCGGCAACCGGCGCGCCGCTGGGTTCCACGCCGATCGGTATGCCGGGCACTCCGGCGAGTGTCCGGCATACCGCGTGGCCACGGACCGGCATGCCGGTCTGCAGGGCGCGGCGGCAGCGGTGCGGACGGGCCAAAGGCCCTTCCAGCCGACCGCGCACGGGCCCAGCCTGAAGACGGTGCGCGAGGCCGTCGGCAGCCAGTCCCGCGCAGAGCCGCACGGGAGTCGCCATGTCTGAGGTGAAGGCCGTTCCAGCGCCCTCGGCACCGCGCGCCGACCGGCTCACCAAGGGCCTCCTGGCCTGCGGTGTGCTGTACGCGGTCACCTACGTCGTGGGGAACGACCTCGTCGCTGCCGCGATGACCCGGGGATACACCCGGATGGACCAGGCTGTGAGCGAGCTCTCCGCCCGGGGGGCGGCCGCGCGGCCCTTCCTCATCGGCATGAACGCGATCTGGATGCCGGCCATGGTCGCGTTCGGTGTCGGGGTCTGGCGCGCCGCCCGCGGCAACCGCTGGCTGCGCGTCACCGGGGCCCTGCTGATGATCTTCGGCGTGACCAGCCTGCTGTGGCTTCCGTTCCCCATGACCGCTCGGCAGGACGTGGTCGTCGGGGCAGCCATGGCGGCCAACGACCTTGGCCACATCGGCATGACAGCCCTGACGGCGGTGTTCGTCCTCGCCGAGATCGCGTTCTCCGCCGCCGGCCTCGGGTGGGGGTTCCGGATCTATTGCGCCGCGACCGTAGCGGTGATCCTCGTGTTCGGTGCGTTGACCGGCGCGCAGGCCCCGCACGTCGCCCAGGGCCTCCCGACACCACTGATGGGCTTCTACGAACGGGGCAACATCGGGGCGTGGCTGCTCTGGATGGCCGTCCTGGCCGTGGTCCTGTGGCGGAGGCTGGATGCCGCAGGCTCTGGCGCCCACGGCCCCCGACCTCACCGGCCGGGTGACTCAGGCAGCGTCAGCAAGGAGCCGGCTGATGGCCGCGTGTGACCAGGACCCACGGGCTCCGCGCAGCTGGCTCAGGTACGAGCTGACCTCTGCGGGTTCCCAGTCATGCGCTTCCTGGAGCCCGTGGGCGAGCAGCTGAAGGTACGGCCCTGCCGGAGCGTTGAGGACCGCGGCGTCCGCCGGCCCGGGCGCGGTGAACGTGAGCAGGGGTATGCCGTCGAGGTCACCGAGGTGAAGGAGCGTCTCGTACCAGCCGGGACCGAGCTGATCGCGGCCGGTGGCCAGGGCCCGGGTCAGGTCCAGGTCGCGGCCCGGGGTCCGTCGCATCTCCTGGGCAGCGATGTCACTGAACTGCCCCAGCGAGACGAGATGCGCGCGCGCCGCGGTCACCCCCGGCGCGTTCGGGTCGAAGAACGCGATGCCCCCACCCCACAGGGACGAGCTGCGCGCGAAGTACACCTCGCCCGGGATGCTGATGCCGTGGGCTGCCCGTGGCCGTCGTGGGTCGCGCGCACCGGGGTGTGGACGGCGTGCGCCGGGTGGGGTGCCTCCGGTCAGGTAGTAGCGCAGGCGCGAGGCGGCCATGTTCGAGCCGTAGCTGGCGTACCAGACGAGCTCTGTGGAGATGGGCATTCGTTCGACCATGCCTCAGTGCGGCTGACGTGGCAACCGCGTGCCCGGCACCGGTCGTCGGCACAGCCGTGGACGACGGGCCCGGGGCATCACCCCAATCCGGTCACGATCAGGAGTAGGCCACCCCGGCCGCGCGATCACCGCGGATGCGCTACCCGCCTCTCCGGGATCCCGGATGCCATCCGCGTTTCGTCCACGGCGCAACGGGGCACGGTCGCAAACAGGCCGCCCGGGACGGGCGTCGCCACCACCGGCTGTGAAGGAAGGCACCCGATGAGCCAGCAACCGACCCCGGTCGACCCCGGTGAGGACCCGGAGCCCGGCCGTGCTCCCAGCGAGCAGCCCGACCACTCGCCGGAGGCCCCGCAGGACCCCGGGCCCGTCGTCGACCCGGACCCGCACGCGCCGGGCGTCCCCGGCCGGGACTGAGCGGCCCGGCCACCCCGGAGGGCTGGCTCACCTCTCCCATGGGGTCCATCCCCGGAGTCCCACTGCCTCGAGAACAAGGACGGATCTGCCGTGAACGCAGCACTCAGTACCGTGGCCGACCGAGTCGCCGGAGCCGTAGAGGAGGCGACCTTCCTGGACCCCGTCGCGGGCGGCCTGGCGCGGCTGCTGTCGCCGCTTCGGCGCAACCAGGCCGCCGCCGGGATCCTCGGCGGTGAGCCGCTCGGCCACCCCGCGCACCCGGCGGTCGTCCTGCTCCCCCTGGGTTCGTGGCTCTCGGCCTCGATCCTGGACGTCCTCGGCGACGAGAGGCACCAGGACGCGGCGCGTACCCTCACCGGGGCCGGGCTCGTCCTGTCCCTGCCGGCGGCGCTGACCGGCGCCAACGACTGGCTTCCCACCCGCGGGCCCCGGCAACGGGTGGGACTGACCCATGCCGCCACCAACGTGGCTGCGCTGGCGTGCTTCACCGCTGGTTGGGTGGCGAGGACACGCGGCAACCACCGCGCGGGGAGGCGGTGGGGCCTTGCCGGCTCCAGCATGGTCGGCCTGTCGGGATGGCTGGGTGGCCACCTCGCCTACAACCAGGGCGTCGGAGTGCGCCGCGCCACGACGCACGAAGGCGAAGCCCCTTCCGCGAACGAAGCCCCTGACCTCATGGACCTCGTCGTGGAGCAGCACCGCGCTCTCAGCACGCTGATGGGCACGGTGGCGGACTCGCGTGGCGCACAGCGGGCGGAGAAGTTCCTCCAGCTGCGGCGGGACCTGGCGGCGCACGAGGCCGCCGAGGCGGCTGTCGTGCACCCGCTGACGCGGCAGGACCTCCCCGGCGGGGAGTCGATCGCCACTGCTCGCGAGGACGAGGAGGCCAAGGCGAGCGCCGCCCTGACCGAGCTCGAGCAGTTCGACCCGGACTCGGACGAGTTCGAGGAGCGCTTCGCCCGGCTGCGCCGCGACGTCGGGGGCCCATGCCGAGCACGAGGAGACCGAGGAGCTCGCGAGGCTTCGCCGGGACCGGGGTCGCGAGAACCTGGTCCCCGTGGGCGAGGTCTTCCGCACCGCACAGGCGGCGGCCCTGCGGCAGCTGGCCGAGGACGAGATCGCCTCCTTCCTCGCCATGGTCGAGGTGGCCCGGGACGCGGTGTGGTCAGCACTCTAGGCACGCCGCACGCTCAGGCGGCAGCCCTTGAGCGTGCCCATGGGCGAGCCTTGGACGTCTGGGCCTACCCCGGAGCGGGTACTGGTCCCCCATGGTGGAGCAGAATCTCGAGGTCGAGCGCAAGTACGCCGTGGACTCTTCCACCGAGCTCCCACCGGCTGAGGTGCTGACGGAGCTCCCTGAGGTGGTCGGCGTCGAGTCCCCGCAGGCGTGGACTCTCCATGCGATCTACTACGACACGGCGAGCCTCGCACTGGCTGGGCAGGGCATCACGCTGCGGCGGCGGACCGGGGGCGAGGACCCGGAGTGGACGCTGAAGCTCCCGTCCGGGGACGGGACCAAGCAGGAGCTCACCGTCCCGCTGGGAGTGGCTGACGAGCCGGTGCCTCCGGAGCTCCTGACTCCCGTGCGCGTCCACACCAGGCGGGAACCGGTCGCCCCGGCGCTGGAAGTCCACACCATCCGGCGGGTCCACCGCCTCATCGGGAAGAACCACGCAGTCCTGGCCGAGGTGTCCGACGACGCCGTCACGACCCGGCCACGCGTCAAGGGCGTTCGGCGCAAACACTGGCGGGAGTGGGAGGTCGAGCTTGGAGACGACGCCGCCCCGCAGCTCCTCGACGCCCTTGAGGAGCGGCTCTGTCAGTGCGGCGCCACACCCGCGGACACTGCCTCCAAGCTCGCCCACGCACTCGGCGACCGCGTGCCGCAGCGGCAGGAGCCGCCGGCGCCCACGCCGTCCGGGCCGGCCGCCGACCTGCTCCTCGCGGTGCTGCGCGAGCAACTGGGCCGCCTCAAGGAAGACGACGGGCGACTGCGGCGCGGTCAGCCCGACTCGGTGCATCAGCTCCGCATCGCGGCTCGCCGGCTTCGTGCTGGCCTGGCCAGTTTCAAGGACCTGGTCGAACCGGCGGCCGGACGGCATGTCCGCGACGAGCTGCGTTGGCTCGGCGGTGAGCTCGCCCTGGCCCGCGACGCCCAGGTGATGCGCGCCCGCCTGGAACGCGACGTCGAGGAGCTGCCGCCGGAGCTCGTGCGCGGCCCGGTCCGGGAGCGGATCCGTGACGAGCTGAACGAGTGGCAAGTCGAAGGCTGCAGCCAGGCGATGCAGACCCTTGAGAGTGGCCGATACTTCCAGCTGCTCGACCTGCTCGACGAGCTGGTCGCCGACCCTCCATGGGCAGAGGCGGCCACCGGTCGCGCCGACACGGCGGTCGAGAAGGCACTGAAACGCGAACGGAAGAGGGTTCGTCGGTCCACCAAGCAGGTCAAGCGTGCCGGCACGGTGGCAGACACCGATGTGGCCCTCCACGAGCTGCGCAAGGCCACCAAGCGACTGCGGTATGCCGCGCAGGCTGCACAGCCCGTGAGCGGCAAGCCGATCCGGCGATACGCCCGGGCCGTCAAGAAGGTGCAGGACAGGCTCGGCGAGCACCACGACGGCGTGGTCGCACGACGGACCGTGATCCGACTCAGTGAGCAGGCGGCCCGCCACGGCGAGGACGGCTTCACGTACGGGGTCCTCCACAGCCACGAGCGAGACCGGGCCACCTCCGCCAGCGTCCTGCGCCGGAAGGCGCGTGGCCTGCTCTGACCGTCACCACCGCCTCCAGCGAAGGCCGACCTCCTCGATCCAGCCCCGGAGGAAGCCTTCCTGGCCTGCGTACCGATTCGAGGCGCGCCGCGGCGCTGTGGAACCGAGCCGCGTCGATTTCACCGGCTGGGCGGCGCGGTGTGGTGCGGCAGCCTCGGCCAGACTGGCACCGTGACAGCAGAGGCGCGGAGCCGCGTGCGTGACCCCTCCGCGCGCGTCCGTGTTCTCGTGGCGACCGCGTTGGGGGCCCTCGGCGGCGCCGGGGTGGCGACAGTCGCTTCCTGGAGGTTCGCGGTCCTCGCGGGGTGGATGTTGGCGGCCGCGGTGTTCGTGGCGTGGATGTGGGCCACGATCTGGCCGATGTCCGCCGCGGACACGCGGCGTCACGCCTGCCGGGAGGACCCGGGCCAGGCAACGTCCGACGCGGTGGTCTTGGTTGCTGCGGTCGCCAGCCTGGGCGCGGTTGCCCTGCTGCTCGGCGGCAGCCAGGCCACCGGGTCCGGCAAGGACCTCGTGGCCGCACTGGGAGTCTCGAGCGTGGCCCTCGCCTGGGCCACCGCTCACACCGTGTTCACCGCGCGGTACGCCCGGCTGTACTACGTCAACTCCTCCGGTGGCGTTGACTTCAATGAGGACTCCGATCCGCGCTACCGCGACTTCGCCTACCTGGCGTTCACGGTGGGGATGACCTTCCAGGTCTCCGACACGGACATCACCCGGCAGCGGGTCCGAGACACGGTGCTGAGGCACATGCTCCTGTCCTACCTGCTCGGGGCCGTTGTCATCGCGACGACCATCAACCTCATCGCGGGACTCGCCAAATAGCCGAGGCTCGGCATGCGGCCGTGTCGCCGCCGCGCCCGCCCCGCGTGCTCCTGCCCCGCGATCGGCCGCGAGGAGCTCCTCAGCCGCCGAGCCCCGTCGTCGACGCGCTCACATGCGGACGCGGGCCCGCCTCCGCAGCGGGCGCCATGGCGCTGATCAGCTCGTATGCCGCGTGGGAGGCCGCAATGCCGGTCACCTCCGCATGGTCGTAGGCGGGCGCCACCTCGACGATATCGGCCCCGACCAGGTTGAGCGTGTTGAACGAGCGCAGGATGTTCAGCAGCTCGCGGCTGGTCAGGCCGCCCGCCTCCGGCGTGCCGGTTCCCGGCGCGAAGGCGGGGTCGAGCACGTCGATGTCGAGGGAGACGTATGTCGGTCGGTCACCGACCCGGGCCCGGATCCGCTCGACCACGCCGCGCCACCCGAGGTCGTCCATGTCGTGGGAGCCGACGACCTGGAAGCCGAGCGCCTGGTCGTCGGCCAGGTCCGAAGGGCCGTAGAGCGGGCCGCGGATGCCGACGTGGATGCTTCCGGTCTGGTCGATCAGCCCTTCCTCACTGGCCCGGCGGAACGGCGTTCCATGCGTGACGGGGGCACCGAAGTAGGTGTCCCAGGTGTCCAGGTGGGCGTCGAAGTGAACCACGGCAACCGGCCCATGGACCTCGCGCATGACCCGCAGCAGGGGCAGCGCGATGGTGTGGTCCCCGCCGATGGTCAACAGGCGCGTGCTGTGCTCCAGCACTGCCCGGGCACCCCGGTCGACCTGCTCGACCGCCTCGTCGATGGAGAACGGGTTGCAGGCGATGTCCCCGGCGTCAGCCACCTGCTGCACGCCGAACGGCTCGACGTCGAGCACGGGGTTGTAGTTGCGCAGCAGCTTGGAGGACGCGCGCACGTGTCCCGGGCCGAACCGGGCACCCGGGCGGTAGCTGACGCCGCTGTCGAAAGGGACGCCGACGACTGCCACGTCGGCGCGGCCCACCTCGTCGAGCCGGGGAAGGCGGGCGAAGGTCGCCGGTCCGCCGAACCGGGGCACCGCAGTGGCGTCCACGGGGCCCCGAGGGGTAGCTGAGTTCATGTCCACCACAGTCTCACTTTCCCGCGGTCGCGACGGTCACGCCGGGTAGGGCCGAGACGCCCCGGTCGCAGGTGGCCACCGGTCGCCCCACGGGGCGATCCGCTCCCAGGCGGCGGCCACCTGCAGCACCCGCGCATCGGCCCAGCGGGGTGCCATCACCTGCATGCCGACCGGCAGCCCGGAGGGGGCCCAGCCCGTGGGGACGGCACACGCCGGGCCACCGGTGAGGTTGGCGGGCAGGGCCAGCGCACACCAGTCGTCGAAGAAGGGGTCGACCGGGACCCCGTCGATGGCCGCAGGCGAGGTCACGTCGGTGCCGAAGGCGGGAAGGGGCATGGACGGTGTCAATAGGACGTCGTAGTCCTCGAAGAAGAGATCCCATCGCTGGCGGTAGGTGCGCCGCCGTTCCAGGGCGTCGAGGTAGTCCCGCGCGCTGGCGGCCCGCCCGGCCTCGATGATCTCGCGGGTGCCGGCGGACAGCAGGTCGCCGGCTTCCTCCAGGAGCGGCCCCTCGGAGGCGAAGCCCTCGGGCAGGGCCAGGTCGTTCCACAGTTGCGTCGGGTACGGGGCATCCGGCTGGGCCTCGGTCACCTGTGCCCCCTCATCCACCAGCCGCCGCACTGCGTCCCGGAAGGCGGCCCGGACCGACTGCTCGACCGGGGCCCACCCCAGGTCCTCCGACACGGCGATCCGCAGCGTCGACCAGTCCACCGGCCGGGTCACGGCACCCAGCAGGTCGCCGACGTCCACCGGCCAGGTCAGGTCGTCCTCCGGCGAGGGTCCGGCCATCACGTGCAGCGCCAGTGCCGCGTCCCGCACCGAACGGGTGATCGGGCCGTCCACCGACAGGCTCGGCCAGCCGCGGAAACCCGGCAGCTTGGGCACGAGGCCGAAGGTGGGCTTGTGCCCGACGACCCCACAGAAGGCAGCGGGGATGCGGATCGACCCGCCGCCGTCGGTGCCGACCGCGATGGGCGTGGCCCCGTACGCCACCGAGGCGCCGGCGCCGCCGCTGGAGCCGCCCGGGGTGTTGGGCGGCGCCCAGGGGTTGCGGGTGAGGCCGAAGAGCTCGTTGTCGGTGAACCCCCGGTAGCAGAACTCCGGGTTGTTGGTCTTGCCCACCACCACCGCGCCGGCGGCCTTGAGGCGGCCGACCGGGACGGCGTCCACGTCAGGGACGAAGTCCCGCAGGGCGGCCGAGCCGTTGGTCGCCGGCGCCCCGGCCAGCCAGACGTGGTCCTTCACCGAGATCGGGACCCCGAGCAGCGGCAGAGCGTCCCCGGCACCGGCGGCGTGGAGGGCGTCGACCTCACGCGCCCGGACGCGGGCCTGGTCCGCCAGGACGACGGTGAAGGCGTTGACCACCCCCTCGAACCGGGCGATGCGCTCCAGCGACCGCTCGACCAGCTCCTGGGAAGTCACCTCGCCGCAGCGGACCGCCTGCGCGGCTGACCACGCGTCCACGGGCCGTTGCTCACCCGGGGTGCGGGCCGTGGCCCGGCTCGGGCCGCATGTGGTGGACCGCCTCGTACTCCAGCTCCTCCCGCTCCTTGGTCGCCACGGCGACCTCGGCCTCGATGTCCAGGTTGCGGCAGAACAGCCAGTACAACAGCGCCGAGACCGGCAGGCCGATGAAGAGCGAGAAGTCCGCCCCCTTGGCGGCCTCGGCGACCGGTCCGGTGTAGAGGCCGGTGCTGAAGAAGGGGATCATGGCGGCGAAGCCGATCAGGTAGGCGGCGATGCCACGCCAGCCCCACCGGCCGTACATCCCGTTGGGGTTGAAGATCTCCTCGATCGCGTAGTGGCCGTGCCGGACGATGAAGTAGTCGACCAGGTTGACCGCGGTCCAGGGGATGAACAGGTAAAGCACCATGAGCAGGAAGTTCTCGAAGTTCGTCTGGAACGACTTCGTGCTGGCCAGCGCACCGACCAGGGAGATGGCCGCGGTCAGGGAGATGGTCACGATCCGGGCGCCCAGCGTGGGCCGGATCCGTTTGAACGAGTCAGAGGCGCTGATGAGGGTGAGCGAGCCGCCATACATGTTCAGGGCCGTGACCGAGATGAGGCCCAGGGCCGAGAAGACCAGGATCACCGCGCCGAAGCCGTCGAACACCTGGTTGCCGGCGGACTCCAGGGAGGGGATGGCGTCGAAGGCCTTGCCCGCCCAGGCCGCCAGGGCGGCGCCCAGGCTCATGATCCAGATCGCGCCGAGGCCCGATCCTCCGTAGGTCCACCAGAAGGTCCTGCTGACGGTGACGTCCGGTGGCAGGTAGCGCGAGTAGTCCGAGACGTAGATCGCCCAGCTGATCTGGTAGCCCGCCACGACGGAGTACTGCAGCAGGAACGGCGCCAGGTCGAAGTGGCCGAGGTCGAATGACCCCGCCGGGAAGCCGAACGTGAAGAAGGCGACGGTGAGGATCCCGAAGAAGACGACGAAGCCATAAGCCAGCCAGCGCTCCATCTTGTGGATGAAGTCGTAGCCCGCGATGGCAGCGACAGCGGCGACGACGGTGGCGACGACGATCCACAACGACGTCCCGCCATGGACCGTAGCGTGCGCCGAATCCGCCGCCAGCAAGGTGTTGAAGACGTTGAACCCGGCGTACTGCAGATAGGCGAAGAGCCAGACCAGGATGGCGCCCACGTAGCCGAACTGGGGGCGGGACTGGATCATCTGCGGCAGCCCCAGCTGGGGCCCTTGGGCCGAGTGGGCCGCCATGAAGAAGGTGCCGGTCAGGACCCCGAGCACGATCGCAATGAGCGACCAGATGAGGTTGCCTCCGGTGGTCACCCCCAGAACGCCGACCGCGAGCGTGGCGATCTGCGCGTTGCTCATGAACCACAGAGGTCCCAGGTGCCACAGCTTGCCGTGGCGCTCGTTCAGCGGGACGTAGTCAATGGAGCGCACCTCGAAGGCGGGCCGACGCTCCGTGGCGGCCGTAGCCCCGCTCGTGCTGCTCTGTGCCATCGGCGGCCTCTTCTCAGCGCACGGTGATGTCCCCTACGGATACCCCTTGCGAGGGACTTTCAATACGGCCGACGGTAGCCCGGTCCCGTGAACGGGCCAACCGAGTCGCAACTGGGTGCCGCGCAGGAGCCGCGACACCTGGACCTGGCTGACGCCGATCTCCTGTCCCTTCGCGGAGGGTTTTGGGGCGGGCAGCCTTGGGAGCCCACAACTATTGACAGACGAGGAACGACAGAGGAACTAGCCCCTGCAGGCACGCTGATGGCCGCAATGCGGGTCCAGGGCCCGGAGCGGAACTCGTGCCTCCGTGGGCGCGTCAGGCGCAAGGGGCACCCGATGCGCCCACGGCGGACGTCAGGTCCGGACCAGACACAGCCCCGACCGTGCAGCAGCACCGGCGACGATGGCGACCAGCACCGGTCTGCTCTCATCCGGCCGGTGACCGGGCTCCTCAGTGCCGCGCAGGGCACTTTCCTCCGTTTTCCGTGTCGGCGCCCGGGGTACGCAGGCATGTGGCCGGCACGCCCCCCTTTCGGGATGCCCCGCCCCCCACCCCGCATGGTCCAAGGAGAGACATGGCGACCGACTACGACGCCCCCAGGCGCACCGCCGAGGACGAGCAGGACCGCAAGGCCGAGGTCCTCGAAGCCGCCCGCCAGACGACGAGCAAGCCCCTCATCGTGGACGACGAGGCCAACCTCGGCGACGACCTCGAACTGCCCGGCGCGGACCTGTCACACGTCGCGCTGGCCGTCACCGTCGTCCCGGAACAGGACGACGAATTCACCTGCGCCCAGTGCTTCCTCGTGAAGCACCAGAGCCAGCGCAACACGCCCGGGACGGACGTCTGCGCCGACTGCGCCTAGGCAGCGGAGGCTGTCTTTGTGCTCCGGCGGTCCCCACCCGTGCCAACTCACGAACAGCACCGGACGCAGCGGCGGGTCGACGCGCTTCGGTGTGTCACGGTGCGCTGCTCCGCGTCGAGGCACTGCCCGCCGCGTCATGTGGACTGGTCGGTACGACGAAGGTGCGCGTAGGCCGCCGCGCGCACGGCCTCGTCGCTCTCGAGTCCGGCGCCCAAGGCCCCGGCGAGCGTCGCCACGGAGCTGACGAGCCACGCCAGCCGCACCTGGTCACCAGGCCCGAGGGCGCGGCCCAGCGCAGAGGCGAAGAGATCGTCGGGTACGAACAGCAGGACGGCGACCAAGGTGAGCGAGAACAGCATGACGTAGAGCGCCATGACGCCAAGCACGACCGTCGCGGTCGTCGCGGCGTTGAGCAGCAGGACCTGCTGGCGAGCGGACCGCCGGGGGTAGCGCTCCCACAGGTGCGCGCCTGCGATGAGCGCGACACACACCGCGGCAATGGATCCGACTGCTGCGATAGCCAGCCTCGGTGCACCCATCGCTTCGGAGAGCCGCCAGATGTCCTGGGTCACAAGCGCTGCCACCGCGGCGGCGAGCGCAGCCGAGAGTGACCGTGCGAGGCGAAGGACCAGTCGCCAGGGTTGGTTGGCCCGGACCATCCCCGCGAGCAGGTGCAGGTTCCCGGTAATCACCTGGGCGGCGAATGTCACGCCTCCCTGCTCGGGAGAGACAGCGGTAGCGAGCTCGTGCATCCGCGTGTCGACGCTGGCCCGGCTGCGGTGCCCGCGCCGGGGTTGATCACGGTCGCTGTCCTCAGGGGCAGCCGCACCAACCAGTACTTGCACCGCTCGCAGCAGACTCCTGCGGGTGCGGGACTTCGGCGCAAGCGCCCCGTGGCCCGGGAGAGAGACCACCGCCACCCCTTGGCTCGGGCTCACGTGGCTCAGCAGCGGCCGGCGTCCAACGTTGAGCGGCAGCTCGGTGACGAGGAGCACCAGGTGGCGGTTCGTGTCAAGCAGGTGCCGCCGGGCGCAGTCCAGCAGGTCGTCCAGGTCAGCCGGAGGCCCGAGGCGGTGTTCGAGCTCCGTGCCGATGTTCCACACCGCGCCCGGCAGGTGCTGCCGGAGATCCCCCACCAGATCCGAGCACAGCCGGCCGAGGGTCTCCTCGGAGATCCCCGCCGTGCCCACCAGGCCGAGCGCGAGCGCGGCCTGATGCGCCTCCTCACTGGCCGGAGCCACTGGAACCACCGGGCGGCTGGAAGGAGTCGGTGGGCCGGCTGCCACCTGACGTCGCCTCCGCCACGCTCGCATGCCCGCCAAGAAGGAGCGGTCGCGCGACCGCCCTTCGTCGCGCGGCTCGGGTCCGTGAGGGGGTGTGGCCTCGTACGCCGTCATGCCGAGGAGCCCGTGGCAGGCGCCGGTTCTCCATGCGTGGCCACCATGAGGGCCAGCTGTGTCCGCGAGTGGATCCCGAGCTTGGAATAGATGTGCTTGAGGTGTGACTCGACGGTGTTCTGGGAGACGAAGAGGCGCCTCGCGACCTCCCGGTTGGTGAGTCCTCGTGACACCTCATCGATGATGCGCTGCTCTGCCGAGGTGAGGCTCTGCCAGTCGGCGCGATGGAGCGCTGCCCCATGAGGTGCGTGAATGACCGGAGCCGCTTGCAGCTGGGCGCCCGCGTGTGCCGCGCAACCGGTTGCGCCAACGCGCTCGTACTCCACACACGCGTGCTCCAGAAGACGTCGACGAGCCGGGTTGGTGAGGACGCCATCCTGACGCGCTGCAGCTTCACAGGCCCACGCCAAGCTGATCGGGCGGCCTGAGGAGCGTAGGAGCGCCACCCCCTCCTGCAGCTGGGCGGCGTCGCCGTGCACCATCCCCCGCGCCAGCGCAGCGGAGGCCTCCATGGTCACCACGCCAGGGTTGAGTGCGGCGAGCCGCTCGGACCCGGTGACCGCCGAGAGCGCCCCTCGTCGGTCATCCACCGTGATTGCCAGCCGAGCCAGACGCGCTCCGCCCAGTGGGTCGGTGAGGAACCCCTGCAGCCGGCGAGGGAGCAGCCCGAGGACAGTCGCCACGTGGGTCCACGCCCGGCGCGGCTCACCACGTTCCTCCTCGACGTGCGCGATCGCCCACATGAGCGCCAGCCCGCCACGGGTGCCTTGGGAGTGGCAGAGCGCGGCCTTGCGGACGAGGTCTTCGGCCCGGTCGAGCTCACCCCTGAGGGTCGACACCTCGACCATCACCGCAGAGAGCTCGGCAGCCGCCCCCCACGTGTGCAGCACCGCGGCACTATCCAGACCTGCCTGCGCCTCGGACCACGCCTGGTCGAGCTGACCGAGCTGAAGCATGAGGCTCGCGCGGCAGGCGTGTCCCAGGGTGACGTTCTTCCCTGAGCCCCTGCGCTCGCCCTCGCGTCGGCCGTCTTCGAACGACACCGACGCTTCGCTCAACCGGTCCAACAGCATCAGGGTCCGGCCGTGTGCCCACTGTGGCTGGATCATCGGAATCTCGGCCCGCGCGGGCACCGCGACGTGCAACGCCTCGTCGGTCCGGCGGAGCGAGCGACCGAGGTGACCGGACATCTGCTCGGCCTCGCTCATGGCAAGCACCGCACGACAGGCGGCCGACCGCTCATCGCGGCGGCGCGCGAGGGCCAATGCGTGCCGCCCGGACACCAGGGACGACGTCGTGTCCCCGAGCCCGCCGTGGGCAGCACACCGGGTCGCCGACGGGGACGCCCGGAGCCGGCCGGGCATCTGGGTCATGCCCAGCGCCGCCGTCGTGTGCTGCAGCGCGTTCTCCACGCGGCCTTCATCCAGGAGACTTCTCGCCAGCTCGAGTTGCCGTTGCGCCTGGAGCTCGGACGGCAGCGCAACCCTGAGTGGCGCAGCCGCCAGCGCCTGAGCCTGAGCTGCGTGACCCGCGCGGGCGAGCCGGTGGACGGTGCTCGGCGTGAGCTCGGGGCGTCGGCGATCTTCCCAGGAGGCCAGAGCCAGCGCGAGCAGTCGAAGCCGCGCCGCCACGCGCGGCGCATCGACCTCCGCGTCATCGGCTGCACGTTCGACTGCCTTGGCCACAGCGTCGGGGCATAGCGACAGCCCGGCGACCGCTGCGGTGCGGCGCTCACCCAAGAGCGCCCCAGCCACCTCGACCTGCAGGGCGTTCCGCACTGCGGAGGGGATGGCCTCGTAGACGGCTCGATGCGTTCGGCCGCATGAGAACGCCAGCGTTCCGCGGTCCACGAGCACCTTGGCGCCCAGGGCCTCGCGCACAGCGGGTGCCAAGGTGGCGACAGGGCACCTGAGCACCCTTGCCACATCGGCGACATCAAAGGTGCGACCAAGCACCGCTGCGACCTCCAGCACCAGCCGGGTCCGCGGCGACACCCGACCGAGCTGGTGCTCGGAGCCGTCGGAGGGCGGCTCGGACAGGCCGGCATACCTCCGCTGCACCGGATCGGCGCTGGACACTCGCCCCTCGACGTCAGCCACTACGCTCACCAGCGCTGCCGCCTCGATTGGAGACGTGGCCTACGAGGAGGGCCACGTCCAGGGCCTGGTCCCGACCCGTCGGCTGGAGCGGTCGGACCACGGCGCGCGACGCGACCGTCAAGGACGCCTGCAGATGTGCGCAGCCGTCGTCGACGTGGCCGTTGCCACCGTTCGACAGCGTGGACGTCATGGAGTTGCCGCCTCTGGGCGCGGGAATATCTCGGTGTTTCGGCGACTCGACGCGGACGGGCCCCGTACTCGGTGGATTCCAGTCAGCCTACGCCCCTGACGCGTATTTCGGGATGGACGTGCCACCGCGGGTTCGGCACGCCCGGCCGAGATCACCAGTTCTGGTCACAGACACGCTCCTCCGCCGGCGGAAAGATCCCATGAAGCGGGCGAAACAGACCTGGAGCTGGCTGACGAGTGACGCCACCGCCCGGCTCACCCACCGTCAGCACCGACACCATGAGGAGGACCGATGGCCAAGGCAGTCGGCATCGACCTGGGCACGACCAACTCCGTTATCGCAGCCATGGAAGGCGGCCAGCCGAGCGTCATCCCCAATGCGGAGGGCTCGCGCACCACCCCGTCCGTGGTCGCCTTCACCGACTCCGGCGAGCGGCTCGTCGGCCAGATGGCGCGGCGGCAGGCAGTGTTGAACGCCAAGGGCACGATCTCCTCGGCCAAACGGTTCATCGGCCGCAAGTTCGACGAGGTCGGTGACGAGATCAAGGCCGTGTCCTATGACGTCGTCCCCGGGCCTGACGGGGCGGTCCGGTTCACGATCCGCAACAAGCTGTACGCCCCGGAGGAGATCTCCGCACTCGTACTGAGGAAGCTCGTCGAGGACGCCGCAAAGTTCCTGGGTGAGAAGGTGACCGAGGCCGTCATCACGGTGCCGGCTCACTTCAACGACGCCCAGCGTCAGGCCACCAAAGACGCAGGGAAGGTAGCCGGCCTCGAGGTGCTGCGGATCATCAACGAGCCGACGGCCGCTGCGCTCGCGTACGGCATGGACCGGCTGGAGAACGAGACCATCCTCGTCTTCGACCTCGGCGGCGGCACCTTCGACGTCAGCGTGCTGAGCATCGGCGAGGGCGTCGTGGAGGTGCGGTCCACCGCCGGCGACACCCACCTCGGCGGTGACGACTTCGACCGCCGGGTCGTGGATCACCTCGCCGACGAGTTCAAGAAGGACAACGGGATCGACCTGCGCCAGGACCCACAGGCCCTGCAACGGCTCTTCGAGGCTGCGGAGAAGGCCAAGATGGAGCTGTCCTCGGTCACCCAGACCAGCGTCAGCCTGCCGTTCGTGACCGCTGATGCCTCCGGCCCGAAGCATCTGAACACCACCCTGATGCGTTCGACGTTCGACCAGCTCACCGCCGACCTCGTCGACCGCTGCCTGGGACCGGTCAAGCAGGCGATGAGTGACGCCAAGCTCACGCCCGACGACATCGACGAGGTCATTCTCGTCGGCGGCTCCACCCGCATACCCGCCGTGCAGAGCCTGATTCGCCGGCTCACCGGCGGCAAGGACCCCAACATGACGGTCAACCCCGACGAGGTCGTCGCCGTCGGTGCCGCGGTGCAGGCCGCGATCATCAAGGGAGAGGTCAAAGACGTCCTGCTGCTGGACGTCACGCCGCTGTCGCTGGGCCTGGAGACCCTGGGCGGGGTGATGACCAAGGTCATCGAGCGCAACACCACGATCCCGGCCCGGCGCACCGAGACGTTCAGCACGGCCGAGGACAACCAGTCAGCCGTGGACGTCGTGGTGCTCCAGGGAGAACGGGAAAATGCCGCCGACAACCGTGTGCTGGCGCGATTCAGGCTGGAGAACATCCGGCCCGCTCCCCGCGGGGTGCCGCAGATCGAGGTGACGTTCGACATCGACGCCAATGGCATCCTGCATGTCTCCGCCAAGGACAAGGACACCGGCGCCGAGCAGAAGGTCACCATCAGCGAGTCCTCGAACCTCGACAAGTCCGAGGTCGAGCGGATGATCGCCGACGCCGACGCGCACCGCAGCGAGGACCAGCGGCTGCGTGAGCTGGTCGACGCACGCAACGAGCTCGACTCGGCCGCCTACCAGGTGGAACGCGCGCTGAGTGAGCTCGGGGACAACGCGGCCGAGCACGAGCGGGCCCGGGCCGAGATGGTGGTCGCCGACGCACGCGAGGCCGTGGCCAAGGAGACCCCGCTCGAGCGGCTCAGGGAGGTGACGAGCGAGCTGCAGCAGCTCGTCCAGAGCCTCACCGCCGCACAGTCAGCCGCCGGCTCACGCTCCGGGCCCGATGCCGGACCGTCACCGTCGGCGCAGGGGCCTTCATCGCCGGACGCGGACGACGTCATCGACGCCGAGTTCACGACGAGCTGAGGTGTCATGACCGACCAGGTCCCTCCTGCGCCCCACGCCCCGCAGGCGCCTGCGCAGGACGGCGTGGCGGCCTCCGCGCACCAGGCGGCGGGGACGAAGAATGGCACTGACCAACCGCGGGTCGACGAGTCGGCCGGGACGACAGCCGAGGACACCGAGCAGGGTCTGCGGGCGCGGGTCGCCGAGCTCGAGGACCGGTGGCGCCGGACCGTCGCCGACCTTGACAACATGCGCAAGCGGTTCGCGCGCGAGCGCGAGCAACTGAGGGACGAGGAACGGGCGCGTGTCGCGGCCGACTGGCTGCCCATCCTGGACAACCTCGAGCTCGCACTGCAGCACGCTGGCGCCGACCCGGTCGCGATCCGCGAGGGAGTGCAGGCGGTTCACGACCAGGCCGTCGACCTGATGGCGCGGCTGGGATTCCCCCAGCGCGACGACACGGGGGCCCCGTTCGACCCACGCCGCCACGAGGCGGTGAGCACCGTCGTCGACGCGTCTGCGAAGCCCGGGACGGTGGTCCATGTCGTCAAGCCGGGTTACGGGGACGCCCCACGACAGCTCCGGCCGGCGTCCGTCATCGTGGCCGCATGGGAGCAGTGATGGCGTCGAGGGACTTCTACGCCGCCCTCGGTGTGCCGCGCACCGCCAGCCAGGAGGAGATTCAGCGGGCCTACCGCTCACTCGCCCGCCAGTACCACCCTGACGTCAACAAGGACCCATCGGCCGAGGAGCGCTTCAAGGAGGTGTCCGAGGCGTACGACGTGTTGTCCGACCCAGACATGCGCCAGCGGTACGACGCCTTCGGACCCGACTTCAGGCAGGTGCCCGAGGGCGCCGGCCCACGCGCCCGGGGCCGCGCGCGAGCGGGTGCGGGCGCCGGCCGCCAAGGGGGTCGGGGCGGCGCGGGACCTGGCCGCCGGCCCGGCGCCGACTTCGGGAGCGGCGTGGATCTCGACGACATTCTCGAAGGCATGTTCGGCGGCCGGGAGCCTCGGGGCTGGGGCCCGATCCCGGGCGCTGACCAGGAGGTCGAGTTGGTCCTCACGGTGGAGGAGGCGTATGCGGGCGGCGTCCGGACTCTGGCCGTGAGCGGCCCGGATGACCAGCGGACGGTGGAGGTCAAGATCCCCGCCGGTGTCATCGACGGCCAGCGCATCCGGCTCGCGGGACAGGGCGGACGTGGCACCGGCGGTTCCCCGGCCGGTGACCTCTACCTCATCATCCGTATCGCCCCGCACCGGCGATACCGCCTGTCTGGCCGTGACGTGTACGTCGACCTGTCGCTCGCGGCCTGGGAAGGGGCGCTGGGCGCCTCGGTCCCCGTGACCACGCCGGGCGGGGAGGCGACCGTCACCGTGCCAGCGGGAACGTCCACGGGCCGCCGACTGCGACTCCGAGGTCGTGGCATGCCCAATCCCCGAGGAAAGCCCGGGGACCTCTACGCCGAGGCGCGCCTGATGGTGCCCAAGTCACCCACGACGGAGGAGGAGCGACTATGGAAGGAGCTGGCCGACACGTCCATCTTCAACCCGAGAAGCGCGCGATGAGCTACGCCCTCGCCCGTCCGCTGGTGTTCGACCTGGAGACCTTCGCGAAGCTCACGGGGCTGCACCCGGAAATGGTCCGCCGGTACGTCGCCCTCGGCCTTCTCAGGGCATCAACCGACGTGCAGGGCCGGCTCTGGCTCCGCCCCGATCAGGTGCAAGCCGTCGCCAGGCTGCAACGACTGCGCGCCGGCTTCGCCCTCAACTACGCGGCACTCGGGCTCGTCGTCGACCTGCTCGACCGCATCGCCGTCCTGGAAGCGACCCGCATCCGCCCGCAACGGACTGGAGCATCGACATGGACATGAACCGCCTGACGCAGAAGTCACAGGAAGCACTCCACGACGCCCAGACCGTGGCGATGCGGTTCGGGCACACCGAGGTCGACGGGGAGCACCTGTTGCTGGCGCAGTTGAGGCAGGCCGATGGCCTCGCCCCGCGGCTGCTCAGCCAGGCCGGCGCCGACTCTGCCGCCCTGGGCGCCGAGCTGGAGAGCCACCTGGAACGTCGACCGCGCGTCACGGGTCCCGGCGCCGAGCCTGGACAGGTGTTCGTCACCCAGCGGCTGTCGCGGCTGCTCGACGCCGCCGACCGGGAGGCGAAGCGCCTCAAGGACGAGTACGTGTCCGTGGAGCACCTGGTCCTTGCCCTGGTCGACGAGGGGCCACAGAGCACGTCGGGACGGTTGCTGCGCGACAGCGGACTGACACGCGACCGGTTCCTGGAGGCGTTGACGGCCGTCCGCGGCAACCAGCGGGTGACGTCGGCGATGCCTGAGGTGGCCTACGAGGCGCTGGAGAAGTACGGCCGCGACCTCGTGGCCGACGCCGCCGCCGGGAAGCTGGACCCGGTCATCGGCCGCGACGCCGAGATCCGCCGGGTCGTGCAGATCCTGTCGCGCAAGACGAAGAACAACCCCGTCCTCATCGGCGAGCCCGGGGTCGGCAAGACCGCTATCGCGGAGGGGCTGGCCCAGCGGATCACCGACGGAGACGTGCCCGAGGGTCTGCGCGACCGGATCGTCTTCGCCCTCGACATGGCCTCGCTGGTGGCGGGCGCCAAGTACAAGGGGGAGTTCGAGGAGCGGTTCAAGGCGGTGCTCAACGAGGTGACCGCATCCGAAGGCCGCATCCTGCTGTTCGTGGACGAGCTGCACAACGTGGTGGGCGCCGGGGGCGGCGAGGGCGCCATGGACGCCGGCAACATGCTCAAGCCGATGCTGGCCCGCGGCGAGCTGCACATGATCGGGGCCACGACCCTGACCGAGTACCGCAAGCACATCGAGAAGGACGCGGCTCTCGAGCGGCGCTTCCAGCCCGTTCTCGTGGAGGAGCCGAGCGTCGAGGATGCCATCTCGATCCTGCGTGGCCTGCGCGAACGGCTCGAGATCTTCCACGGCGTGAAGATCCAGGACAGCGCCCTCGTCGCCTCAGTGGTGCTCAGCCATCGCTACATCTCCGACCGCTTCCTGCCGGACAAGGCCATCGACCTGGTGGACGAGGCGTGCGCCATGCTGCGCACCGAGATCGACTCGATGCCCGCCGAGCTGGACGAGCTGACCCGGCGGGTCACCCGCCTGGAGATCGAGGAAGCAGCGCTGGCCAAGGAGAAGGATGCAGCGAGCACGGCCCGGCTCGAGGAGCTACGACGGGAGCTGGCGGACGTCCGCAGCGAGGCCGACGCGATGCGGGCCCAGTGGGAGTCCGAGCGCCAGGCACTGCGCAAGGTCCAGGCCTTGCGTCAGGAGATCGAGCAGGTCAGGCAGGAGGCCGACCGCGCCGAGCGCAGCTATGACCTGAACCGGGCGGCCGAGCTACGGCACGGGCGGCTGCCGACGCTCGAGCGCCAGCTGCCGGCGGAGGAGGCACACCTGGCCAGCAAGCAGGGCCTGCGCCGGCTGTTGCGCGAGGTGGTCACGGAGGACGAGATCGCCTCCATCGTCTCGCGGTGGACCGGCATCGAGGTCACCCGCCTCCAGGAGGGCGAACGGGAGAAGCTGCTGCGGCTGGACGAGATCCTGCACGAGCGACTCATCGGGCAGGACGAGGCGGTCCGCGTGGTGGCCGACGCCATCATGCGGGCCAGGTCAGGGATCAAGGATCCGCGCAGGCCGGTCGGGTCGTTCCTCTTCCTCGGCCCCACCGGCGTGGGCAAGACCGAGCTGGCCAAGACGCTCGCCGCGGCGCTCTTCGACACCGACGAGAACATGGTCCGCATCGACATGAGCGAGTACCAGGAGCGGCATACCGTCAGCCGGCTCGTCGGCGCCCCTCCCGGCTACGTCGGCTACGAGGAGGGGGGCCAGCTGACCGAGGCGGTGCGGCGCAAGCCCTACTCCGTCGTGCTCTTCGACGAGATCGAGAAGGCGCACCCCGACGTGTTCAACACACTCCTCCAGGTGCTCGACGACGGCCGGCTCACCGACGCACAAGGGCGAACCGTGGACATGCGCAACACCGTGATCATCATGACCTCGAACATCGGGTCGCAGTACCTGCTCGACGGTGTGACGTCCGATGGCGAGCTCAAGCCCGAAGCACGGGACCTGGTGATGGATGAGCTGCGTCATCAGTTCCGCCCCGAGTTCCTGAACCGGGTCGATGACATCGTCCTGTTCAAGCCGCTGACCCCGAGCGAGATCGAACAGATCGTCGATCTGATGTTCAACGACCTGCGGAAGAGGCTGAGCGACCGGCGGATCAGCGTGGACGTCACCCCGGAAGCGGCCAGCTTCATTGCCGCCCAAGGCTTCGACCCTGTCTACGGTGCCCGGCCCCTGCGCCGGTTCATCGCCCGGGAGGTCGAGACACGGATCGGTCGTGCGCTGATCGCCGGGAACATCCAGGACGGCGCGGTCGTCCACGTCATCGTCGCCGATGGCGAGATCGCGGTGCGGGCCGAGCAGCCCGAGGCAGACCTGAAGGCGGCCTCATGAACGCGACCCCACAGCCACGCATCGTCGCCTGCAGCCACTGCGGGCACAAGAACCGCGTGCCAGCCGCAGCCCAGGGCAGCCCACGCTGTGGCCATTGTCACCAGGCGCTGACGTGGGTGGTCGATGCCGACGATGACACGTTCGCCGAGGTGGCGGAGAGGGCCACCGTTCCCGTGCTCGTCGACCTGTGGGCACCGTGGTGCGGACCGTGCCGAATGGTCAGTCCCCAGCTGGAGAAGCTGGCTGCCGAGAGGGCAGGCCGGCTGAAGCTGGTGAAGGTGAACTCGGACGATGCACCGCGGCTGTCCCAGCGTTTCCAGGTCCAGGCGATCCCGACGCTGTTGGTCATGAGGGACGGCAAGGTGCTCGCGACCCAGGTGGGCGCCGCACCTGCCCGGGTGCTGCGCACGTGGCTCGACCAGGCGCTCAGGGACGAACCGGCCGCGGCGCAGCAGGGGCTGACGTGACCCCCGTCCCCACACCCGAGGCACGCCTGACATACACCGCGCGGCACGAGGAGCGCCCATGACGACCTATCTCCCGGACCCTCACTTGGGTATGGTCCGGCCCGTTGCCCCACGCGCCACGGGATGTGAGGAGTGCCTTCGCCTCGGCTCGTTCTGGGTGCACCTGAGGCTGTGTCTCACCTGCGGCCATGTCGGCTGCTGCGACTCCTCACCTTTACGGCACGCAAGAGCCCACGCCGCCTCCGTGAAACACCCCATCGTCCGCTCCATGGAACCGGGCGAGGACTGGCGGTGGTGTTACGTGGACCAGTCGTATGTCTGAGCCGCCTGCCGTGGAGGCTGCGACACCCGACGGAACGGCCCCTGAGTCCGAGCAGGTCACCGAGACGGTGGACCTGTACGGCGCCTACCCGCGGCTGACGGAGGTCCAGATCGCCGAGCTGGAGAGGCGGGGCACACGTCGCCCCGTCCAGACCGGTGAGGTGCTGGTGCGTTCGGGCGACCCCTCCTGCGACTTCATGGTCGTGCTCTCGGGCCACGTCGCCGTCGTGGAGGGTGCCGGCGACACCGGGCGAATCATCGCTGTCCATGGCCCTGGGCGCTTCCTCGGCGAGATCGGCATGCTCACCGGCCAAGCGTTGCTGTTGTCCGAGGTCGTGCGGGAAGCAGGCGAGGTCCTGGACGTGCCGATCGACGCCCTGCGCGACGTCGTCTCCGCCGATCCCACCCTCGGTGACCTGATCCTGCGTGCCTGCCTGATTCGTCGGTCATTGCATCTGATGCTCGGGGCCGGTCTGCGCATCGTGGGCTCTCGCTACTCCCCCGACGCGAGACGGCTGCGCGAGTTCGCCGCACGGAACAGGCTGCCGCACCGCTGGTTGGACCTGGAGGACGACCCCGACGCGGACCGCCTCGTGGAGGAGCTGGGGATCACGCCGGCCGAGCTGCCGGTCGTGATCTGGCGCGGAACGGAGGTTCTGCGCAACCCCAGCAACGAGGACCTGGCGCGTCTGATCGGCCTGCAGCAGCCGAAGCCACGGGGCTCGGTGTGCGACCTGATCGTGGTGGGCGCCGGGCCGGCAGGGCTCGCGGCAGCGGTGTACGGCGCGTCCGAGGGGCTGGCCACGATGGTGCTGGATGCGGTCGCCACGGGTGGACAGGCCGGGACGTCGTCGCGGATCGAGAACTACCTCGGGTTCCCGACCGGCATCTCAGGCGCCGAGCTCGCGGACCGGGCGGTGATCCAGGCCAAGAAGTTCGGGGCGATGGTGACAGTGCCGGCGCGTGCCTCAGCACTGCAACTCGAGAACGGGCACCACCTCCTCAACCTCGACTCAGGAGAGTCGCTTCGGGCTCGAGCCCTGCTCATCGCGACGGGAGCGCAATACCGTCGTCTGGACGTGCCCGGGATGGATCGGCTGGAGTCCACGGCCGTCTACTACGCCGCCACGGAGATTGAGGCGAACCAGTGTCGGCGCGACCCGGTGGTCGTCGTCGGAGGTGGCAACTCCGCCGGCCAGGCCACAGTGTTCCTGTCCCAGTACACCTCCCGCGTCATCCTCGTGGTGCGCAACGAGGATCTTGCGGCTGACATGTCGCGCTACCTCGCCGACCGCATCGTCGGGCTGCCCGGCGTCGAGGTGATGCTGCACAGCGAGGTCGCCGAGCTGATGGGTGACGAACGGCTCGACGCCGTGGCCGTGCAGGACATGCGCTCCGGGGAGCGACGTGAGGTTCCAGCCCGCTCGCTGTTCGTGTTCATCGGCTCGAAGCCGGGAACCCAGTGGTTGCCCGAGGACGTGGCGCGCGACGAGCACGGCTTCGTCCTGACGGGGGCGGCGGCTGAGGCCGCTCATCCGCCGCGCGATGATGACCCGGGGGTCGCCCGACCCGTCCTGCTGCTCGAGACCACCCGTCGCGGAGTCTTCGCCTGCGGCGACGTCCGCAGCGGATCGGTCAAGCGCGTGGCGGCCGCTGTGGGTGACGGCGCACTGTCTGTCCGTCTCATCCACGAGCACCTCGCCGCGATCGGTCGATCGAGCACATAGGCGCTCCGCACCTTCCCGACTCTGGGGTTCTTCGGAGGCGGGTCGCGCAAGGCGGGGCAATCGCAAGGTGACGCAGGTGCCGGTGCCCGGGCTGCTGTCGGTCTCGAGGGTGCCCCGCGACTCCCGGCCCGCGTTCCCCGCCCCAGCGCACTGACCCTCCTGAGCGCCGCGCCGCAGCGCCGCGTCGCGCGCTTGGACCGCGCCACGACGTCAGCGGAAAAGCAGCGGTCAGCCGGCGAGCTCGCTGGCTGGGGTGCCGGAGGCCAGGCCGCGGATGCCCAGGCCCGCTGCGGTCATCGCCTCCAGGACCGGACCCCGGTAGGCCAGGCCGCCGGCAACGGGTGAGGCGGACAGCCACAGCCCCGCGTCGAGGTCCTGCGCCGTCGTGGTGGCTCCCTCGAGCGTCGAGGCCAGAGCCGCCGACGCCCCAACAGCGACGTGGCTCTCCATCATGCAGCCGACGACCACGCCGAGCCCGGCCTCGCGGGCGAGCGCGACCATCGCCAGAGCCTCGGTGAGGCCCCCGGTCTTGGCCAGCTTGAGGTTCACGTCGTCGGCAGCCCGGGCGCGCAGCACCTCCCGCAGGTCGCGGGTGTCCCATACCGACTCGTCGGCAAGGACGCGGGTGTCGACGGCGGCCCGCACCGCGGCCAGGCCCTCGATGTCCCCCGCCGCGACCGGCTGCTCGACCAGCTGAAGCCCCACCCCGGCCCGTTCCCAGCCGCGGATCGTGGCCACGGCCTGCTCGACACCCCACGCCTGGTTGGCGTCGACGCGCAGCACCACGTCGTCGCCGAGCTCGCGCCGCAGCAGCACCAGCGCCCCCGCGTCGGACTCGGCGCCGCTGACCTTGACCTTGATGGTCCTGAACCCCTCGCCGACATGCTCGCGCGCGCGGACCAGCAGCTCCTCCGGCGCTCCGGCCGACAGCGTCATGTCGGTCTCGAGGTCGACGGCCGCTCCACCGAGACGGACCGCGAGCGGTTCCCCTGCCTCCTGCGCGGCGAGGTCCCACAGCGCGCAGTCGACGGCCGAGCGTGCGGCCGCGTTACCCACGACGCTGCCACGCACGGCCAGCCCCCAAACCTGCGGCTCGTCCACCGGCAGGCCGACGACGGCGTCGCGCACGGGTCCGTGCACCGCGGCGGCGACGCCCGCCGGGCTCTCCCCGGTGACCCGCCAGCTGGCGGCGGCCTCGCCCCACCCGCTGCGCCCGTCGGAGTCGACCACCTCCACCAGCACCCCCGGCACGTGGTCGGTGCGCCGCACCGCGGTGACGAACGGACGAAGCAGGGGCACGTCGACGCGGTAGACGCGGATGCGGGCGACCCGGGCGCTCATGGGCACGACCTCGTTCGGCAGGCGGGGCGGAGACGAGGGGATTCTGGCAGGCCGCACCGGGCGGACGGGGAGGGTGTCGGCAGCGCGTGGGTCCGCGGACAAGACCGGTCTTCAGCGACGGGGGTGCCCGGCGCTCCGCAGCAACTGCTCTGGCGATCCGTCCCCGCACCTTGCGACCTCTACCGGTCGGTGCGACCTGCCCGCTGCCCCATTCACGGTCAACGCCCTCACCTGGCGCCACCGCCGCTGCCACGTCCATCTTGACTGGACCATCCGCGTGTGCAAGCCCCGCGTCCCGGTGCAGCGGCTGGTGGGGGGACCAAGCGGCGGTGAGCTGGCATTGGCGGACACGTGGGGAGTCGTGCCACGCACAGCCGATCAACTCACCTGGGCGTGGATCCCAGCCCCCGGTCGTGAGCCTGCCTAAGGCCGCGTGGGACCGTTCCCGGCCCAGGCCGCCTTGTGCTTAGGGCGCCGGTCTCAGGCGCGGAACTTGTCACGTGCGGTGATCAGAGTTCCGCCACCTTGGTCGGCGTTGTTGCTCGACGGCCGCTGGCGCGGCCCGGTCGCGGCTGCGAGCACGCCGCCGTTGGGCAGGGAGAACTTTCCCTCGTCGGTGAGAAGTTCGGTGTACGTCAGGCCAATGCCAATGACCTCGCCGGCGTACTCGCCGCCCAAGGCGCCCGAGCGCAGCACGATCCACTGGCCGACATCGAAGGGCCTGGAGGTCAGCAGGATCAGTCCCGCGAACAGGTTGGCCAGAGCCTGCTGGGCCGCGATACCAATGACCACACCGGTGATCGCTCCGGACAGCAACAGCTTTTGGACCGGCACCTGCAGGAGGCTCAACGTCGCCACGGTGATGACCACGTATCCCGCAACCGTCAGTCCCAGCCTCAGGTTGGACGCGGTTCCGGGAGCCGCTCGCAGGGCGACAACTCGCGCCATCTCGTTCGCCGCGCTGCGGACCGCGACGGCAGCAACGACGGCGAAGACGGCGGCGCCACCGAACGCCAGCAGCTTGGGTCCGACCTTCGGCGAGTGTGGCTGGCTGAACGTGGCCAGGGTCGCGAAGGCGACGATGGCGAGGGTGGCCGCGAACCCGGCGCGACGAAGGTCAGGTCGTGCGGAGACATTCAGGTGTGACGGTAGTTGCACAGAGCGCACCTCCAAGCCTGCGGGGAAGATCCGTTCCCGCGGCGTGGCCTGCGCAAGATCGCGCGGCGGGGCCACGGGCCAAGCGAGAACCGAAGTGCCCACGTTACCCATGTAAGGGGGCGGCGTGTTTGAGGCAAACCTCGCCCACGACCGGAAGAGCTAGCCGGTGACTGCTCCGCACCAGCGAGTCTTCCGCATCCTCTGACGACGGGTCCTTCCTTCGCAGAGCGACGTCCGCTCGGCGGACGTGCCGCGGGCCGGCGCCCGTTGAGCCGTTGAGGTCAGGTCAGCTGGCTCTGCTCTCCTGGGCTGAGACGTTGCGTAGCCATCAGCGACGCCCCATCCGGCGAACACCGGCTGTCAACAGCTCGGACGCCACATAACTTGCCAACGCACCGCTCAGAAGATCGCGCGCGGTGCAACCTCAATGCGCCGAGTCCGCGAGCGCTGACCGGCGGCTGGGCCACCCAGGTGCTACGTGCGCCTCCTCGGCGGCAATGCCGCGACCAAGCCGTCGCCACGTCGTCATCGTGGCCGGTTCGGTCAACCTCATCTCAGGACTGATCCGTTAAGGCCACCCACATCAGTCACCGTAGCGATGTTGTCCCGGTCTAGGGGCTCGGTGGCCAGCCGCCGGATGGTGTCGTCGAAGCCGCGCACGTTGCCCTCTTCACCGCCGGATGGGCGCCGCACCCTGGTGCGGACCCGTCAGGGTGCCCCCTCGCCGTGGCGGCGACAGCGCCGAGCTCCTGACGAGCCGCTCACCGCCCCAGTCACCGTTCAGCCCTCATGCAGTTCGGCGTACCCCAGAACCAGATACGGACGCGCAAAAGTGCCCCGGAGCAGCCGCTCGGGGGCACTGTTGCCTCCCAGAAGGTCGACCTGACCTGGATCACACAGCAACATCCGCCTCGGAACAGCAGAAGGCCCGGTCCACATGTCCTGGACCGGGCCTTCTGTCGCTGACGCGTTTGGTAGCGGGGGCAGGATTTGAACCTGCGACCTCCGGGTTATGAGCCCGGCGAGCTACCGAGCTGCTCCACCCCGCGTCGGTGAACTGAACATTACGCGAGGCGGTGCGGCCGGGGCAAATCGCCTGCTCAGCCGGTGCCCGTGGCCGTCCCGGAGGGCTTGGCCGTGGCTGACGGCGACGGGGACGGGGTCACCGTGATTGACCCGCCCTTGGGCTGGGCGGCGACAGCGCGCGAGATCGCGTCCTGCAGGTCCTTCTGCGCCTGCCCGTATGCCGCGAAGTCGCCCTTCTTGAGCGCGTCCTGGCCCGCGGCATACGCGGTTTGGGCGTCGGCGAGCGCCTTGGCCAGCGCGGTCGAGGACCCGGTGCTGCCCGTCCCGGTGGAACCGGTGCTCGGGGGCGGCGTGGTCCCACCAGACCCGGAGTCGCCGGCCACGGCACCGGCGTTGCCGCCGAAGAGGCCGTCGAGTGCGCCGGTGAGGGTGTCCGACCAGGCCAGCTTGTCCCCGAACGCGACCACGACGACCCGCGACAGTGGGTAGGACGAGCCGGCGGTGCCGCTGACGTAGATCGGCTCGACGTAGAGCAGGCCGCCACCGACGGGCAAGGTCAGAAGGTTGCCCAGGTCGACGTGGGAGCCGCCCTGCCGGTTGAGCGACAGGAACTGCGACAGCGTCTGGGTGAACCGCGGCGAGCCGATGTTGGAGGACTCGATGTCGTTCTGCACCTGCCCCGGTCCGCGCACCGTGGTGTCCCGCGGAAGCTCCAGCAGCCGCATCGCGCCATAGCCGGCGCGCCGCTGGCCCGCGGTGCTCCCGGCGTCGGAGTCGACCGCCATGAACCCGGCGAGGACCTGCCGGTCACCCTGCGGCATGAACGTCGTCGTCAGCGAGAACGCCGGCGAGCTCTGCCCGGGCATCGCCACGCTGAGGTAGTACGGCGGCTGGTCGACGACCTTCTGCTCCTGCGTCGGGTCTGACGGCACCCGCCAGAAGTCCTGGCCACCGTAGAACGAGCCGGCGTCGGTGACGTGGTAGCGGGCGAGCATCAGGCGCTGCACCTTGAACAGGTCCTCGGGGTAGCGCAGGTGCGCCATGAGCGATCCGCTGATGGCGCTCATCGGCTCGATCGTCCCCGGGAAAGCCCTGGACCACGCCTTGAGCAGCGGGTCCTGGTTGTCCCACGCGTAGAGGTGGACCGACCCGTCATACGCGTCGACGGTGGCCTTGACCGAGTTGCGGATGTAGTTGACCTGCCCCTGCTCCAGCGCGGTGACGCTGGTCGAGCGCGAGGTCAGCGAGTCGGAGGTGGCGTTGTCGATGGACTGCAGCCGCGAGTAGGGGTAGTTGCTCGAGGTGGTGTAGCCGTCGACGATCCACTGGATCCGTCCGTCGATGACCGCGGGGTAGGGGTTGCCGTCGAGGGTCAGCCACGGGGCGACCTTCTGCACCCGCTCGCGCGGGGTGCGGTCGTCGAGGATGCGCGACTGGCTGTTGACCGTGTCCGAGAGCATGATCTTCAGCTCGCGGTACTTGATCGCGTAGGCCGCCTGGCGCAGGAACGAGCCGATCGCCACGCCGCCCTTGCCGGAGTAGGTGGTGTTCTGCTGGCCGTTGGCGCTGGAGTCGGGGTAGTCGAGCTCGCGCTTGGGCCCGTTGGCCGGGCCGCCGACGATCGAGTAGTCCGGCGAGGACTCCCCGAAGTAGACCCGGGGTTCGAAGCTGCCCAGCGCCCCGCTCGGCGGGATGTTCTGCTCGAAGAAGACCGGCTGGCCGTCGTCGCCGCGCTTGTTGCCGTAGGCGGCGACCACGCCGAAGCCGTGCGTGTAGACGGTGTGGTCGTTGACCCAGCCGCGCTGGGAGTCCGGCACCCCGGCCAGGTCGAGCTCACGGACCGCGATCACCGTGTCGTTGAGCTTGCCGTTGACGGTGTAGCGGTCGACGTCGAGGGCGTCCGGGAACTGGTAGTAGGACTTGACCGCCTGCAGCTGCTTGAACGTCGGGGACACCATGGCCGGGTCGACCAGGCGGATGCCGGGGATGGTGTCGGCGTCGTTGCGCAGCTGCCCCTGGGAGACCGTCGTCTGCGCCTGGTAGGGCTGCACCTGCGCCGAGGTCAGCCCGAAGGCATCCCGGGTGGCCTTGATGTTGCGCTGGATGTAGGGCGCCTCGAGGGACTTCTGGGACGGGTTGACCTTCAGGCTCTGCACCAGCGCCGGGTAGATGCCGCCGACGACCACGGCGCACACCACGAGCAGCGAGACGCCGACCAGTGGCAGCCGCCACGACTTGGTCCAGATCGTCGCCACGAACAGCGCCGCGCACATCAGGGCCGCCACCGCCAGGATCGCCTTGGTCGGCATGACGGCGTGGGCGTCGGTGTAGGTGATGCCGGTGATCAGCCGGGAGTCCTGGGTGGTCAGCGAGTAGCGGTCCAGCCAGTAGCTCGCGGCGCGCACCAGGACCAGCGCGGCGAGCAGCAGCGACAGGTGGATCCGCGCGGCGGTGGTCGTGCGCTCCCCGCGGCCCTGCAGCCGCAGCCCGCCGTAGACGTAGTGCGTCAGCGCGGCGGCGGCCGTGGCGAGCACGAGCGCCATGGTCAGGAAGCCGATGAGGAAGCGCAGCCACGGCAGGGTGAAGACGAAGAAGCCGATGTCCAGGCCGAACTGGGCGTCCTTCTTGCCGAACGGCACGCGGTTGGCCCACAGCAGCCAGGTCTGCCACATCGACGCGGCCGCGGACCCGGCGAACAGGCCCAGCACCACCGGGATGCCGATCGTGCCCAGCTTGCGCACCGGGTCGAGCATCTCCCGGTAGTGGTCGAGGTTCTGCTGCTCCGGGGAGACCGGGGCGTAGACCGGCCGCTGCCGGTAGGCGATGACCAGGCTGGAGGCGACCAGCCCGGCGGTCACCAGGCCACCCCCGACGAACAGCAGGATCTTGGTGGTCAGCTCGGTGGTGAAGACCCGCTCGAAGCCGATGCTGTCGAACCAGAGCACCTCGGTCCACAGCTGCGAGGCCAGGAGCACGAGCACGACGAGGGCGACGAGGATCGCCAGGGTGGGGCCCAGCGGGCCCGGACGGCGCACCCGGAAAGGCGGCGCCGCCGGACGCCCGGACCCCCCCGAACCACCGTCGTCGCCGCGGTCGAACCATTCTCGATGACTCACCAGCACGCCCATCTCACCCGGGGCCGCGCTCGTGCGCGCGTGCCCGACATGAGTCCAACTTACTCAGGACGCCACCGGTTCCCGGGCCGTTCGCCCCGTGCCACCCCGCGATCCACGTCCCGGCGGCCCATGCGCGACGATGGACGCGTGACCAGTGCCTTCCAACCGGTGTTCAGCCCGCTCGTGACCTCGGCCGTGGAGACGGAGCGCCACGTGGCCTCCGCCGGGTGGGACCAGCCGCCGCGCCTGTTCGCCCTGGTGCGCACCCAGGACCTGCTGGCCCGCGAGCCGCACCTGCGCGGCCAGGTCCCGGAGGGCGACGACCCCGACGGCTACACCGCCATCGAGCAGGAGAACCTGCCCCACACCTCGTCGCTGGAGTCCCTGCTCGGCCGGCTCGCCTGGCCCGAGGAGGTCGACGGCGTGGCCCTGGCCGTGGAGCGGATCGTCGTGCCGCCGGAGGCCGAGCGCGACCTGCCAGACAACCCCGAGCAGGCCACCGAGGCCCTGGCCGCCCACCCCGAGCGCAAGGACGTGCGCCTGCTCGTCGCCGTGCTGCGGGACGGGGAGTCCACCTGCCTGCTGCGCCAGCGCGAGCACGACTCCGACGACAAGGTCGCCATGGGCTCGGACATCGCGCCCGGGCTGGTGCACGCCCTCGCCGCCTCGCTGGAGGACTGACCCGCTCCCCCGGCATGCCGGGTGTCTCAGCGCGCGGCAGCGGTCGCCGTGCAGTGCGGCAGGCTGCCGGTCTGGTGCGCGGCGATCGACTCCACGGCGTCGCGCGCCTGGCCGAACGTCCCGACCCGCACCACCGTGAGCCCGTCGGGGACGTGCCCGACGACCTCGTTGCAGTTGTCGGCCGGGGCGAGGAACCAGCGCGCGCCGTCGCGGCGGGCCCCGACCATCTTCTGGGCGATCCCCCCGATCGGGCCCACCTGGCCGTCGGGGGCCAGGGTGCCGGTGCCGGCGATCTGCTGGCCGCCGGTCAGCGCCCCGGGGCTGAGCTTGTCGTAGACGCCGAGGGAGAACATCAGACCGGCCGACGGCCCGCCCACGTCACCGGCGTCGATGACGACGTTCACCGGCAGGTCGAAGGTCGTCTGCAGGACGATCCCGAGGACGGTGCGACCCCCGGCGGCCTTGGTCGGCACGTCCAGGGTGAGCACCTCGCTGCGGCGCCGCACGGTGAGCCGGACGGACTCACCCGGTTTGTGCTTCTGGATGGCCTCGCGGATGCCGGCGCCGTCGGTGACCTTGACCCCGTCGACGGTGAGCAGCTTGTCGCCGGTGCGCAGCTGCGCGGCCGCCGGGGAGCCGGGCTGGACCTGGGCCACGCCGACCACCTGCGGCACGGTCAGCCCGAGGTTGCGCAGGGCCACCGCCACGGCGACCTGCTGGGAGTCGGTCATGTCGGCCAGGTTCTGCGACTCGATCTGCTTGCTCGTCTGGCCCTTGGGGAAGATCTCCTGCTCGGGCAGGACCGCGCTGGAGCGGTCCAGCCAGCCGATGAGGACGTCCCAGGCGTTGACCGGGTTGCCCGGCCCGCCGTAGACGGACACGGTCGTGAAGTCGAGCGCCCCGCTGGTCGGGAAGGTGCCCCGGTCCTTGACCGAGATCAGGTCCCTGCCGTCGGTGGCCCGGCCCAGGGTGTTGAAGGCCGGCCCGGGCTTGAGGATCGCGTAGGGCAGGTGCACCAGGCTCGCGACGGCGCCGAGCGTGAGGACGAGGAAGGCCGCGACCAGCCAGCCGGCGGTGCGGCGGCTGATCCCGGTGTGGGCGGGGCGGGAGCCGGGCTCGGGAGCGACGCTCACGGCAAGCCCACCCACTCGTCGGCACCATCGGCGAACAGCTGGTGCTTCCAGATCGGGACCGTCTCCTTGAGCGTGTCGATGAGGTCGCGGCAGGCCTCCAGCGCGGCACCACGGTGGGCGGCGCTCACGGCCACCACGACGGCGAGGTCGCCGACCTCGAGGTGACCGATGCGGTGCACCGCGGCCACGCGGACCACGTCGTGGCGCGCGGCCACGTCCTCCGCGACGCCGCGCAGCACCTGGGCAGCCGTGGGGTGGGCGGAGTAGTCGAGCGATGCCACGTCGTGGCCATGGTCGTGGTCACGGACCACCCCGACGAAGGTGGCGACTCCCCCGGCGTGCGGGTGACGCACCGCGGTGAGCGCCTCGTCGACGGACAGCGCCTGCTCGCGCACGTCCGCCAGCGTCACGGCCGCGCCGACCGGCTCACCACTGACGACCCTGCTCACGCTCCACCTCCCTTGCGACGTCGACGCCGCATGATCGCCGCGGTTCCCACCAGGGCCACGGCGGCGCTGGCCGCCCCCAGGGCGGCGTCCTTGCGGTCGATCCGCCGGGCCGCCACCGCATGATGCCCCCTGATGCTGTGCACCAGCTCCGCGAGGCAGGCCGCGTTGTCACGCGTCGGCTCCCACCCCGCAGCGGTCAGGGTCGCCGACGAGACGGCCCAAGGGTAGATGGCGTAGGCCAGGTCGCTCGCGGGAGTGGGCAGGACACCCACCCGGTGCAGCCGCTCGGCTGTGCCGAGGGCGACCGCGTCGCTCAGCTCGACCCGGCGCATCCCGGAGACCTGCTCGACCTCCTCCTGGGTCAGCGTGCCGGCACAGCCGACCGTGACCACGGGGGCGAGGCGCTGCTCGACGACGACGGTGAGTGCGCGGGCCAGGTCCTCGACGTGGCAGAACTGCCACGCCGGCCGGCCGCTCTTGACCGTGAGGAGCCGGGGCGCCTCGAAGTGGCGGGTCAGGACCGTGTCGATGCCGGGGCCGACCAGTGCGGCCGGTCGCACCACGGTCACGGTCAGCCCCGGGTGGACAGTGCGCGCGGTCTCCAGCACGTGCTCGACGGCCAGCAGGTCGCCGACCAGGCCCTCGTCGGGCTGCGCCGACAGCGGGGCGTCCTCCTCCAGCGGGACCGGGTTGGACGGGGAGGCGCCGTAGCTCATCGCGCTGGTGACCACGACCAGGTGGGCGACGCCGGCGGCAGCGGCCGCGGTGACCAGCGTCTGCACCTGGAGCACGGCACGCTCACGCCGGGTCCGCGGCGAGACCGTGAGGTCGGCGGCCAGGTCGGTGCTCGCAGCGACGTGCACGACGGCGTCGACCCCGCGCAGGGCCTTGGCCAGCGCCGGGGAGACCAGGTCGACGAGCCGCCAGTGGGCGTCGGCCGCCCCGCGCTCGGCGTCGAGGGCGACGACCTTGCCGAACGTCGGGGCCTGCCCGTCGGGCGGGGGCGCGGTGAACGCGCGCACCACCTGCTCGCCGACGGGCGAGGCGGCACCGGCCACCGCGACGGTCAATGCCTTGCGCCGAGAGCGAACCCTGCCCCGGGGGGAACTCACTGTGGCCTCCGCATGGTTATCTGAAGGAAGCCACATCCTCTCAGGAGGCCAAGGAGCCCCGCGTGTCCAATCCCCCTGTCCCGTCACACGAGCCCGATCCCGAGGAGCCCCACGGCGAGCCGGACCTGGAGCAGATGCTCCAGTCGTTCCTGTCCAACCCGGACAACCCCCAGCTGCAGCAGGCCTTGTCCGCCATGGGCATCGACAAGCTCGACCCCGCCACGATGGGCATGCTCACCGCTCAGGTGAAGGCCATGTTCTCCGGCGGGAGCTCGGACCCGTTCGACCCGGCGATGGCCACCAACATCGCCCGGCAGACCGTGTCCGCGGCCGGTGACGCCACCGTCGGCGAGGTCGCCCGGCGCCAGGTCGAGGAGGCCACCTCGGTGGCCGAGCTGTGGCTCGACCCGGTGACCGACTTCGCCGCCACCAGCACGGTCGCCCGCGCCTGGAGCCGGGCAGAGTGGGTCGAGCAGACGATGCCGGTGTGGCAGCGCCTGGTCGAGCCGGTCGCCGCCGGCGTCAGCAACGCCATCGTCCAGGCGATGCGCAGCCAGCTCGGCGAGGCCGGCGGGACCGTGCCAGGCCTGCCGCCGGGCATGGACCCCTCCGCGATGCTCGGCCAGATGGAGCCGATGCTCACCCGCATGAGCAGCTCGATGTTCAGCGCCCAGGCGGGGCAGGCGATCGGCGCGCTGGCCGGTGACCTGCTCACCGCCAACGAGGTCGGGCTCCCGCTCGTCCCCGGTCAGGCCATCGCCCTGCTGCCGGCCAACATCGCCGCGTTCGCCGAGGGCCTGGAGGTCGAGGAGTCCGAGGTGCGGATCTACCTCGCCGTGCGCGAGGCCGCCCGCGTGCGCCTGTTCGCCGAGGTGCCGTGGTTGGCCTCCCAGCTGGTGGAGGCCGTGCAGGCCTACGCCCGCGACATCAGCTTCGACATGGCCGGCATCGAAGAGGCCATGCAGCAGATCGACCCCTCCGACCCCGAGGCGATGCAGGAGGCCCTGGGCTCGCGGCTGTTCTCCCCCGAGCCGAGCGCTGCCCAGCAGGCGGCGCTGACCCGCCTTGAGACCTACCTGGCCCTGGTCGAGGGCTGGGTCGACGTGGTCACCGAGCAGGCAACCCGGCCTCACCTGCCCCACGCCGCCGCGCTGGTGGAGTCGGTACGCCGCCGCCGGGCCTCCGGTGGCCCCGCGGAGCGGCTGTTCAGCCAGCTGGTCGGCCTGGAGCTGCGACCCCGCCGGCTGCGCGACGCGGCCAACCTGTGGGCCGCACTGGAGGCCAGCGGGGGTGTCGCCGCCCGCGACGCCGCGTGGGCCCACCCCGACGTGGCGCCGACCGCGGCCGACCTTGACGACCCGCTGGGGTTCGTCGAGCGCTCCCGCTCGCACGGCGAGGGCGACGACATGGACGCCGCGCTCGAGGCAATGCTGCGCGAGGGCGGCACCGGCGGCCCGGCAGCGGGCCCCGCGGGAGAGGACCGGTGAGCGGCGGCCTGGACCCGGCATACCGGCGGCTGCACGCGGACGCGACCTCGCTGCTGGAGGGCTGGACCGCCCCGACCCCGGGGCAGGAAGCGCGGCGCGAGGGCTTCCTCGCGCACCTGCGCGCCCACCCCGACGCCATGGCCAAGCAGGGCCCGCCGGCGCACCTGACGGCCAGCTGCCTCGTGCTCGACCCCGCCGGTGGGCACGTGCTGCTGACGCTGCACAGCAAGGCGCGCCAGTGGTTCCAGTTTGGTGGCCACTACGAGCCCGGCGACGCCTCCGTGCTCGCCGCGGCCACCCGCGAGGCCCGGGAGGAGTCCGGGCTGCCCGGCCTCGAGGTGCACCCCTCGCTGGTGGACCTGGACCGGCACGCCCTGGTCGGCTCGTTCGGCCGCTGCCGGGAGCACCTTGACCTGCGGTTCGCCGCGGTGGCCGAGCGCGACGGCGGCCACGAGGTGAGCGCGGAGTCCCTCGACGTGCGCTGGTGGCCGGTCGACGCGCTGCCCGCGGACGCCGGGGCGGAGCTGCCCCGGCTCATCGCGGCGGCGCGGGCCGCCCTGCCGGTCAGCTGACGTCGGTCTCGACGTCGTCCTCGGCGTCGAGCGCCAGCCCGGCCGCGGCCGCGACGCCCTCGAGGTAGCCGCGGGCGCGGTCGGTGCGCGGGTAGGCCTTGAGCATCGACCAGAACTCCCGCCCGTGCCCGGGCTGCAGCAGGTGCGCCAGCTCGTGCAGGATCACGTAGTCCAGCACCCACGAGGGCATGCCCTTGAGCCGGCTGGAGATGCGGATCGAGCCGTCGGCCGGCGTGCACGACCCCCAGCGGCTGTTCTGGTTGCCCACCCAAGTGATGCTCGTGGGCTTGGCCAGGCCACCCAGGTAGCGCTGGGCGAGCTCGGCCGCGCGCCGCGTCAGTTGCTCGTCGCTGGGGCTGCGCCGGCGGTCGCCGGCCTCGAGACGGCCGACCATGGTGGCCACCCACTGTCGTTCCTCGGCGGCGCTGAAGCGTGCGGGGATGAGCACGACCGTGCGGCCGTCCTCGCGGTAGGCGCTGACGGTGCGGCGCCGTCGACGACTGCGCCGGACCTCCACCTCGTCCATCCCCATGAGGTGAACATAAGTCACACGAGCACGAAAACCCGAGCACTCGGGGGTTTCCTCCCGAGATGTCCAGCCGACTGCCGTCCGCAGCGGGGTCCGGCGACGGCTCAGCGACGGCTCAGCGACCGTGGAAGGTCGGCGCCCGCTTGGCGGCGGCCGCCGCGATCCCCTCGTGCAGGTCCTCGGTGGCGAGGGTGACCGCCTGCGCCAGGCCCTCCCACTGCAGCGCGTCCTCATAGCTCGCGTGCCCGCCGTCGCGCAGGGCCGTCACGGTCAGCCGCGTCGCGATGGGCGCCGCCGCGGCCACGCGCTCGGCCGCCTCCACCGCCCGGTCCAGGACCTCGTCCGCGGGGACGGCCAGGGAGGCCAGGCCCAGGCCGACCGCCTCGGCGCCGGTGACGATCCGTCCGGTCAGGAGCAGGTCGCGCGCGACCGCCGCACCGGCCACGTTCGGCAGCGACCAGGTGGTCGCCATGCCGGGGTGCAGGCCCAGGCTGGTGAACGGCACCCCCAGGCGCGCCGTCTCGGCGACGTAGCGGATGTCGCAGGCGAGCGCGAGCGCGAACCCGGCCCCGATCGCGTGGCCGTTGACCGCGGCGATCACCGGCACCTCGAGCGTCTTGATGGACAGCCAGGAACGGTAGAAGGCCAGCATGCGCCGGCGCAGGTCGGCCACCTGGGCGTCGGGCTCGGAGACGATCCAGGACAGGTCGCCGCCGGCGTTGAAGGCGCTGCCCTCCCCCGTGACCACGACGGCGGCGAGGTCGGGGGCCTCGCGCAGGGCAGCCACGAGGCGCACCCACGAGGCGGTCATCGCCTCGCTCATGGAGTTGCGCCGCTGGGGCAGGTCGAAGGTGACGACGGCGACGTGCCGCCCCGAGGCTTCACGGCACTCGACCCGCAGGTCCTCGTAGGGGCGCTCCCACCAGCTCTGCTCGCTCATGCGCCGAGGGTAGTGAGGCGGCGGTTCGTGCGTGGAAACACCCCTCAATGCCGGACTCCGTGCTCAGGCTGGTCTAGGGTGGCCGCAGTCCGGCGCCGTACAGAGCGGCCAGGAACTTACAAGGAGACATTCAGTCATGGCTGAGACCGGCGAGACCTACAAGGGCGAGTTCTACTGCGTCAAGTGCAAGGAGAAGCGGGAGGCGGAGGGCAACGTCGTCGAGACGAACGGCCGCCGCATGGCCAAGGGCAAGTGCCCCGTGTGTGGCACCAACCTCAACCGCATCCTCGGCAAGGCCTGAGCGCCCCCCAGGTAGCTTCGCCCGCGGGCGGGACCACGAGCATCGGCTCGGTCCCGCCCGCCGGCATGTCCGGGGCCGGCGGCCCCACCCGTGCGGATACTCATTTCAGTCGTTTGGCTGTGGAAACCTCCGTTTGCCACCACTGAAGGTTGGCATCGTCGGGAACCGTCCGACGCCGTCCCGCCCGTGGAGGTCCGATGAGCCGCCCCCGCCTGAAGTCCCACGCCCGCCCGCTGCTGCGGGCCCCCGGCACCGTCCAGCTCGGCCTGGCCCCACCCGCCGGCGCCGTCCTCGAGGGCCTGACCGAGGCCGAGGTGCGGTGGCTGGAGCGGCTCGACGGCACCACCGGGCACGCCCTGCTGTATGCCGAGGCCTCCGCCGCGGGCATCCCGCCGCAGCGGGTGGAGGCGTTGCTGGACACCCTGCGCGACCTCGACCTCCTCGTCGAGCAACCTACCGACCGCGCCTGCCTCAGCACGCTCGGCGCGGCGCGGTGGGCCGCCCTCGGCCCCGACGCCGACACGCTGGCCGCCGTCCACCCCGGCGTCGGTGACGGGTGGGGCGCCCTCGCGGACCGGCGGGGCCAGCACGTCCTGGTCGGCGGCGACGGCACCCTGGCCCGGTCCCTGGCGCTCCTGCTGCGCCGGGCCGGGATCGGCCGGGTGGAGACGGGTGCGGCCGCCCTGGACGCCCTCGAGCTGGGCCTGCGGGCCGCGGGACGGCCCGTCACCGAGGGACGGTCCTGCGCCACCGGCCGGTCCGGCGCCGTGGTCAGCGGCTCGGACCGGCCAGACCTCGTCGTGCTGCTCGGTTCCGGCGCACTGGACCCCGGGGCCGGCGCGCCATGGCTGCGGCACGGCATACCGCACCTCCCCGTGGTCGCCCAGGGCCACCGCGTGCTGGTCGGCCCCCTCGTGGCCGGCCCGGGCGGCCCCTGCCTGCAGTGCTGCGACCTGGACCGCAGCGACCGAGACCCGCAGTGGCCGCGGCTGCTGGCCCAGCTCACCCCGCCGCAGCCGGTGGGCCGACCCCGGCCGGTCGAGGCGGCCACCGGCGTCACCGCCACCGCCGCCGGGCTGGCAGCCCTCGTCGTGCACAGCCACCTCGACGCGGGGGCCGTGCCGCGCGGCGTCTCCCTCGAGCTGAGCCTGCCCTGGCCCACCGTCGTGCACCGCCGCTGGAGCGCCCACCCACGGTGCGGGTGCGGGGCCGTGCAGGCGCATCGGGATGGGGTGGAGGCGAGCACTCCGGGCGCCGGGTGACAATGGCAGGGTGAGCGATCTCCCCCGCAAGGCCGTGACCCGGACAGCGAAGCTCGCCACGCTGCCGCTGGGATTCGCAGGGCGCACCGCGATCGGCTTCGGCAAGCGGGTCGGTGGCCGACCCGCCGAGCTGGTGACCGCCGAGGTGCAGGCCCGCACCGCGGAGCAGCTGTTCAAGGTGCTCGGCGAGCTCAAGGGCGGGGCGATGAAGTTCGGGCAGGCGCTGTCGATCTTCGAGGCGGCGATGCCCGAGGACATGGCCGGCCCCTACCGCGCGACCCTGACCAGGCTGCAGGACGCCGCCCCGCCGATGCCGGCCTCGGTGGTGCACGGCGTGCTGGCCAAGGAGATGGGGCCGCGCTGGCGCAGCCGGTTCGAGTCCTTCGACGACACCCCTGCCGCGGCCGCCTCGATCGGTCAGGTGCACCGGGCGGTGTGGAAGGACGGGCGCGACGTCGCCGTCAAGGTGCAGTACCCCGGCGCCGGCCCGGCGCTCATCAGCGACCTCAACCAGGTGTCCCGGGTCGCGCGCGTGGCCGGCAGCTGGATCCCCGGCCTGGACATCAAGCCGATCATGGACGAGCTCAAGCAGCGCGTCTCCGAGGAGCTCGACTACAGCCTCGAGGCGGCATCGCAGGCGCAGTTCGCCAAGGCCTTCCGGGACGACGCGGAGTACGCGATCCCCGACGTGGTGTTCCACTCCGAGCACGTCATCGTCAGCGAGTGGATCGAGGGCGTGCCGCTGTCCCGGATCATCAGCGAGGGCACGCCGGAGCAGCGCGACGCCGCCGCCCAGCTCTACCTGGAGTTCCTGCTCGCCGGGCCGCAGCGCGCGGGGCTGCTGCACGCCGACCCGCACCCGGGCAACTTCCGCCTGCTGCCGGACGGCCGGCTCGGCATCATCGACTTCGGCGCGGTCAACCACCTGCCCGACGGGCTGCCCCCGGAGATGGGCGAGCTGCTCTGCGACGCGCTCGACGGCGACGCCGAGGCGGTGCTGCGCGGGCTGCGCGAGACCGGGTTCGTCAAGTCGACCATCGAGATCGACGCCGAGGCCCTGCTGGAGTACCTCGAGCCGTTCATCGCCCCGCTGCGCACCGACACCTTCACCTTCAGCCGGCCCTGGCTGCGCGGGCTCTTCCAGTACATCAACGACCCGCGCCGGCCCCAGTTCACCGTCGGCATGAAGCTCAACCTGCCGCCGGCCTACCTGCTCATCCACCGCGTCTGGATGGGCGGGATCGGCGTGCTGTGCCAGATCAACGGCGAGGTCGCCGGTCGGGCCACGCTGGACCACTGGCTGCCCGAGGCGCACCTGCCGCCCCTCGGCGACGACTGACGCACCTCACCACGTGCCGCGGCGGCGCCCGGGGGGGCTCACCAGCTGTCGAGGCTTCTCCCTCGGTGGCTCACCACCAAGCGGAGTCGAGCTTGCCCTCGATGCTGCGCAGGTGCCGACGGCTGCACTCCGCGCAGGTCCACACCACCCGGTCGCCCTCCCGGCCGCGTGCCCAGGTGAGCCGCGCCGCGGACTCCTCCTCCGGCATACGGCCGCAGGTGGCGCACACCATCGGCTCGGCGTCCTCGCTCATGGCTCCAGTGTCACCCCGGCGCACCCCGGGTGAGCGGCGCCACCCCGCGCCGGTGAACACCCGGCGGCGGCCGGGGGCCCGCCGGTGAGCGTTGCGCGAAGAACCGGAAATTGACCCGCAGCGGGGACCCGGCTTACCGAACTTTCGACCACGATGCGTGCGGCCCACCGGCCACCCCCACCCCTCCTTCCCCCCGGGAGCCGCACGACCATGAGTCGTCTCCGCATGGGCCTGTCGCTGCTCGCGGCCGCCCTCATCAGCACCACCGGCGCCGCGCTCGCACCCAGCGCCGAGGCCGCCGCCCCGTCCTGCTCCACATCCGGGACCTGGCGCCAGGGCGAGCTCAACGTCTACTGGTTCGACGTCGAGCAGGGCGACTCCCAGCTCATCGTCGGGCCGACCGGCAAGACCATGCTCATCGACCTCGGCGAGACGGCCTGGAACTCCACCGGCACCAGCACCAACGCAACCAGGGTGGCCGCGCAGATCCGCAGCATCTGCGGGATCGCCTCCGGCCCGGTGCACCTGGACTACGTGATGGCCTCGCATCAGCACCTTGACCACATCGGCTACTCGGGCAACCCCAACGACACCCAGTCCTACGGCAACGGGATCTGGCAGCTGCTGGCGCCGACCGGCAGCGGCGGCCTGGGCTTCGAGGTCGGCGAGCTCATCGACCACGACGGCGGGGTCTGGAACGACGCCAACGGTGACGGGTCCTGCGAGGTGGGCACCTCGACCGCCCCGGCGAACGAGACCGCGTGGCACAACGCCGGCACCACGTCAACCACCGCGACCCGGTGGATCTGCTGGCTGTACGGGCCGGCCGGGCAGGCGGACCGGGCCAACATCAACGGCAAGGTGCTGCGGCTGACCAACCCCGGCCCGTGGCCGACGATCGACATGGGTGGTGGCGCCACGGCCTCGATCCTCAACGCCAACGCCTACGGCACCAAGCAGGCCGACGGTGTCACCCCGGTCAGCGGCGACCACACCGCCGACGCCACGCCGCCCAGCGAGAACGACTACTCGATCGCGGTGCGGTTCGCCTACGGGCCGTACAAGTACGCCACCGCCGGCGACAGCGACGGTGAGTACTCCACCAGCGCGAACGGCTACACCTACAACGACATCGAGGCCGGCCTCGCGCCCAAGATCGGCGACGTCGACACGGTGCGAGCCAACCACCACGGCTCGGCGCACTCCTCGTCGCTGAAGTACCTGCAGGCGCTCACCCCGCGGACGACGTTCATCTCCTGCGGTGCGAACTCCTACGGCCACCCCGGCAACGCGACGCTGAACAACTACCGCTCCATCGGCGCCGACATCTTCCTGGCCAACGACCCGTGCGACACCACGGACACCACCGGCGCGGCGATCGACTACAGCGGCACGTTCAACCACAACGGCACCGTGCACCTGGCCACGAGCAACGCCGGCGCGGGCTACACCGTGGACTACGACGGCGGCACGAAGACCTACGTCACCGGCGACTCCGGCAGTGGCGGCACGACCGGCGACCCGACCAAGGTCAAGGTCAACGAGGTCCTCATGGCGCCTTCGGGCACCGGCACCGAGTGGATCGAGCTCTACAACCCGACCACCAGCAGCGTGGACGTCAGCGGCTACTTCGTCGACGACGTCGCCGGCGGTGGCGGCTCGCCCAAGGCCATCCCGGCCGGCACGGTGATCCCGGCCGGCGGCCGCTACGTCATGGACGTGGGCACGAGCTACCTCAACAACACCGGCGCCGAGTCGGCCCGCTTCCTGTCGGTCTCGGGCGGCACGGAGACCGTCTACGACACCTACTCGTGGACCCTTTCCTCGACGCAGTACGACAAGGTGTTCCACCGCAGCGGCGACGGCGGCGCCTGGTGCAACACCATCTCCGCCAACGTCACCAAGGGCGCCGCCAACCCCGCGACGTGCCCGTGAGGTATGCCGTGCCCCGCACCGTCCGCCTCCCCCTCCGCGCGCTCGTCGCGGCGGGGGTCGCGGCAGCGGCCCTGTCCCTCACCGGGTGCGGCGCGGCCGCGCCGCACAGCCCCGGCCGCGCCGCGGACCGGGTTGCTCCCCCGGCCGGGGACGGGCGCCTGGTGCTGGTGAGCGGGCGGGACGACCACGGCGAGGTCGCCGAGCCGGCCGTCGCGCTGAGCGCCACGGTGCAGGGCACCCGCACCGTCGCCTCCGTGCCCGACGGGACGCTGGCACGGGTGGTCGCCTCCGACGGGCAGTGGCAGGAGGTGCAGTCCCTCGACGGCATCCCGGCCCGCGGCTGGGTGGACGACTTCCACCTGCGCGGTGTCGTGCACCTGGTCGGGCCGGCGCCGACGTGTGCCCCACGCTTCGGCGCGGGCCACCTGGCACCGGGCACGCAGGCCGTCGTGCTCGGGGTCGGCTCCGGTGGCGCCCTGCGGGTCCGCACCCTGGGGACCCGGCCGCTCACCGGGCTCGTGCCCCGGGCGGACGTGCGCGAGCTCCCACCGGCCGGGCCCGACTGCGGGGACGGCACCGACCCGCGGACCGACCACCACGGCAGCCACCACCACTGACGCGTCCCTTCCCTGTTCCACCGAGAGGTTCGACCGAGAGGGACGTTCCTCGGGGTGTGCCGTCCGCGCAGACCCGAGGAGCGTCCCTCTCGGCGCAGGACGGGCCGGGTACGGTGCCGGGATGACCTCGGTGACCACGGTCCGGACCCCACGGCTGCTGCTGCGCGGCTGGCAGGAGGCCGACCTCGAGCCGTTCGCCGCGCTCAACGCCGACCCCGAGGTGATGGAGTACTTCCCCGCCACGCTGACACGGGAGGAGTCGGACGCCTTCGCGGACCGGATCGCCGCCCGGCTGGAGGAGCAGGACCACGGCCTGTGGGCGCTGGAGGTCAAGGCCACCGGCGAGTTCATCGGGTACGCCGGCCTGGCCAACCCCTCGTTCCGGGCCGCCTTCACGCCCTGCACCGAGGTGGGCTGGCGCCTGGCCCGGGACGCCTGGGGCCACGGCTACGCCACCGAGGCCGCGCGGGCGGCGCTGCGGGTGGGGTTCGGCACGCTCGGGCTGGCCGAGGTCGTCTCGTTCACTGCGGTCGGCAACGCGCGCTCCCGGGCCGTGATGGCCAGGTTGGGGATGAGCCACGACCCGGCCGAGGATTTCGACCACCCGTCGCTGCCGACCGGGCACCCGCTGCGCCGGCACGTGCTCTACCGGCTGACCCGTCAGGAGTGGTCGGGGCCCTCCTCGGCCATCAGGTAGACGAAGCCGGGGCCTTCGTCGCGGTAGGGAAAGCCGAGGTCGTCCAGGGCCTGGCGCCACGACCCGGTCACCGCCTCGTCGGCGGCCTCGAACCCGTGGTCGGCGGTCAGCACGAACGTCACGTCGTCGGTCATACCCAGCGCGTCGAGGTGGGCCAGGAACGCCCGCAGCCGGGCGTCGGCGTCGCGCAGCGAGGCGCGGGCGATCTCCGAGCGCGGGCCGCCGGCGTGGTGCCCGGCATCGGTGACCACGTTGGACCACCAGGTGAACCGCGGTGCCGCCGCGCGGTCGGCGAACAGCTGAGTCATCTGCTGCAGGCCCACGTCGTCGACCTGGGTGGCCCAGGAGTAGTAGCCGTCGTCGAGGTGCGCCCGGTCGTGCACGTGTCCGGACCCGTGGGGGTCGGGCAGCAGCTCGCCCAGCCCGGCGGCGCCGTTGCCGCTGCCGCTGGCCCGGATCACCGCCATGGTCGAGTAGTCGGCACCGCGTTCGATCGGCTCGTCGACGCAGGCCGTGCGCGGGGTGTCCCGCGGCGGCACGACCTCCGAGACCATCTCGAAGACGGTCCGCACCGCCGGGCGCAGCCACTCGCCGCTGCGGTGCCAGGTCGAGGCGTCGTTGGGCACGACCCGCTCGCCGGTCTCCCGGTCGTAGAAGACGTTGCCCAGGACGCCGTGCCGCCCCGGGCCGAGGCCGGTGAGGATGGAGGTGTGGTTGGTGAGGGTGATGCTGGGGAACTGCGCCACCGCCCCGCCGCGCAGCGCCAGGCCGGCGTCGATGAGCCGGGCGACGCCGGGCAGCTCCCCCGCCTCGGCCATGGCGAGCAGCTCACCGCAGTGCCCGCCGTCCCAGAGCATGCCCACGACGACCGGCTCGCGGGGCTGCTCACCCTCCAGGTATGCCGTGAGCACGCCGCCATCGAGCGGCTCGCCGTGCGCGTCGTGCAGCTGGTCCTGCGGCACCCCGGCGAGCGCCGCCAGGGTAGGCCCGACGTCGACGAGCCGCGCATGGTCGTCGACGAAGCCCAGCCGCCGGACGCCGGCGCCGGACATCACCAACGGCGCCCGGGACTGGATCACGTCCAGGGAGCCGTGCTCGCCGTGGTGCCCGCCCTCGTCGGGGAACCAGTGCCGGGGCGTGTGGACGATGGCCAGGTCGGGGCTGCGCGTGGGGTCGGCGAACAGCGACAGGATGCGCGCGGCCGCGTAGGGGTAGGCGTTGTCGACCGAGCGCGCCGGCCCGGGGTTGGCGCACTCCAGCTGGTAGGGCAGGAACGCCATCGGGTCCTCGCTGGGCACCGGGTCCTGGCCCTCGAGGACCTCGTGCCGCCCGTCGGCGTGCAGCCGGACCCTGCCGAGGTGGTTGGCCGCGAGCGCCACCGGTCCGTCGGTCCCCTGCTCGACCCACACGACCAGGTCGACGGCGGCGGCGAGGTCGTGCTGGGTCAGGGCCTTGACGGCGTCCTCGCGGCGGGTGGTCAGCTCAGCGGGGTGGAGTCGGCTCACAGTCCCCGACTCTAGGCGCCGGCGGGCGGCCGCACCCCCGGGACACCACGAAGGCGGGGACCCCGGCCCTGATGGGCCTGGTGGTCCCCGCCTCCGGGTCGAGCCGGCTCCGGAGTGCGGTCACGAGGACCGCGACTCAGCGGGACTGGCTCTGGTGGCGCGAAGCGCGTGCCTGCTGGGCGATCCGGAGGGCACCCCTCCGGACACCGCGGCTGCGCTCCGCGTGCAGGCGCTGCTCCATATGAGCTCGCGCGAGGTCTTCCTGCATGACCTGGAACATGGTGAATCTCCTTGCGAACAAAAGCATTTCAGGACTGTTGATCCAGCCGGACGGTTCGGTGACGGACCGGACCTCGGCGGACGACGGCGACCAGGTGACGTAGGACATCAGGCCGCAACCGGGTGCTTGCGAGGACGACCCCGCGGGCGCTTGCGGGCCACGACAACTCCCTGGACGAAGAGCTCGCCACCCCAGACACCCCAGGGCTCCTGCCGCTCGAGCGCACCCGCAAGGCACTGGGCCCTGGCCGGGCACGTCCCGCACAGGGACTTCGCGAACTCGACATCCGCAGGGCTCTCGGCGAACCAGAGCTCGGCGTCGTTCTCCCGACACGGGATCGCGTTGCCGGAGTCGTTGGCCTGCTCGTGCATGTCGATCAGCGCTGTGAGCTGCATCGGGGGGTCACCTCCTTCGTCTCCACCGGTCAGGTGGCGTGTTCTCGTGTGTGTCATCTCGTGATCCGTGACCTGCCTGGTGGGCGGGTCCTGGATCGCTGTTCTCTTGTTCACTGCTGGCGGTCTTCCTGCTGGTGGCGGCCGCCGGATAACACAAAGGCCGCGGATCCCGGTTGTCGGGTTCCGCGGCCTGGAGGTGACCTGGTCTAGAAGCTAGACCGGTGGTCTCCCGGTGCGGAAGTGAGCGACATCCTTGGAAACGAGCTTGTGCATCGGCGCGTAGAAAGCCGGACGGGCCTGCGGGGCGGTGGCGACGACGCCGGTGACGCCCGTGCCGAAGCCGAACGCGGACACAGCGGTCCCGTGACGCAGAGCCGCGGCATCCGCGGTGGTGATGAGGGTGCGGGCAACCTGCGGGCATGCGACGCGGACGCGGTGAATGCGCGTCGCGTTCGTCATCGTGGTGATCTCCATCAGGCCAACCCTCCTCATCTGTTGCTCGTCGACCCCAGCCGGAAGCCTGTTCCGCTGGGCTGGATGTAGTGATCAGGCTAGGGCAGCCTTCTCAAACCCTGCAATCGAATTAACGGAAATCTTTGACCGAATTTCGACAAGACCCGTGAATCATGCTGAGTCGCTTGTGGCCGAAAGGTTTTCGGCCGTCTCCTGAGGGTCGGCACCACCCAGGATGGCCAGCACCGACGGCCCGTAGCGCTCCAGCTTGCGCGCCCCGACCCCGCCGATGGTGGCCAGCTCGGCCGGTGAGGACGGGTTGCGCTCGGCGATGGCGGTCAGGGTGGCGTCGGTGAAGACGACGTAGGCCGGCACCTTGGCGGCCCCGGCCACCGCAAGGCGCCAGGCGCGCAGCGCCTCGAAGGTCGCCTCGTCGTAGGTGGGCGGGCAGTCGGCGCAGCGCCCGACCTTGCGCTCGGCGGCACTGGTCAGGTCGGTGCCACAGCCGCGGCACTTCGCCGGGACGGCCATGCTCATCTGCTTGCCGCGCCCGGCGCGGGACTGGGCCTTCGGCGCGGACCTCGCACCCTCCCCGAGCACGCTCGCCGCCCCATCCAGGAACCGCGACGGGCGGCGGGTGGCCCGGCCGCCGGCGTTGCGGGCCCCGGCCCACGACAGCCGCAGCTCACGGCGGGCCCGCGTCAGACCGACATACAGCAGGCGACGCTCTTCCTCGACCGCCTCGGGTCCCTCGGCCATCGAGATGGGGATGAAGCCGTCGCTGCACCCGGCGAGGAACACGACGTCCCACTCCAGGCCCTTGGCCGCGTGCAGGGAAGCCAGGGTGACGCCCTGCACCGTGGGGGCGTGCTGGGCCGCGGAGCGCTCCTCCAGCTCGCGCACCAGCTCGGGCAGCCGGGCCTCGGGCGAGGCCGCGGCGAGGTCGTCGGCCAGGGCGGCGAGCGCCTGCAGCGACTCCCACCGCTCGCGGGTCGCCCCGCCGTTGCTCGGCGGCCGCTCGCTCCAGCCGGCGCCGGTGAGCACGTCGCGTGCGACAGCGGGCATCGGCTTGCTGCCGTCGTCCGAGCGGGCCGCACCGCGCAGCAGCAGCACCGCGTCTCGCACCTCGCGCCGGGAGAAGAACCGGTCGCCACCCCGGACCAGGTAGGGCACGTCGGCGTCGGCCAGCGCCGCCTCGAACGCCTCGGACTGGGCGTTGGTGCGGAACAGCACCGCGATCTGGCTCGGCGGCACCCCCTGGCCGATGCGCGCCTTGACCGCCGCGGCGACCCCGGCCGCCTCGGCCGGCTCGTCGGGGTATGCCGTGAGCACCGGCGCCGGTCCCGGCTCACCCTGGGCCTGCAGCTGCACCAGCTCGGCTCCCCCACGGGTCCCGGCGCTGCCGCCGCGCACCACGAGGTTG